>PLMV01000035.1 GCA_003141615.1 Syntrophaceae bacterium | reverse complement strand
AATTGTTATGGCGCTGTAGAAATATTGAATGTTCGCCATTGGACGGCGCCGGATCATACACGAATTGTTCTGGATGTGGATGACGAGCCAGATTATGAAGTTAAGGAAAGTGAAAATCTTCTCATTTTGAATTTTAAGGAAGCCTCCTTCTCTAAATCAATACCGGCCAAAATCATCATTAATAAACCCGGAATTAAAAAGATGGTTTTTCATCACATTGATGAAGATACTGTTAAAATCGAATTTGTTCTGGATAAATACCAAAAAATTGAAGTTTTTAAATTAAAGAAGTTTCAGGATAAGCCCAACCGGGTTGTTGTGGATATTTTTCTGGAACAAGTCTCTAAAGAAGAAGAAAAAACAACAGCCCTTATTTCCGAACCCAAACAGAAAAAAATAATTGTTATTGATCCCGGGCATGGCGGTGAAGATCCGGGAGCGGTAGGAAAAAGGAGAACTTATGAAAAAAATGTTGTTCTCTCCATTGGCCGTGAAATCAAAAAAACAATTAATAAAATGCCCGGCTACCGCGCAGTCTTGACGCGTGATGGCGACTATTATGTTTCTTTCAGCAAGCGGCTGCAAAAAGCCAAGGATTTGGGCGCCAGCCTGTTTATCAGCGTTCATGCGGACGCGGCCAGAAACCGTAGCGCCAAAGGCAGTTCAGTATATTGCCTCTCCACCGGCGCCGCCAGCAATGAAGCCGCAAAACTGCTGGCCAAAAATGAAAACTTATCCGACATTTTAGGCGGCGTACCCGACAGCGAGGGCAACAATGAATCCTCTCAAATTATAATGAACATGTTTCAAACCAATACAATTAATTTGTCGAAAATTTATGCCGGCATTTTAATGAAGCACCTTGATATGGTTAGTTGTTTAAAACATAAAAGCGTTCAGGAAGCGCCTTTCCGCGTGTTGAAATTGCCGGATATTCCGGCGGTATTAATCGAGACAGCGTACATATCCAATCCTCAAGAGGAAAGTTTGTTAAAACAAAGTGGTTTTCAAAAGAAGCTGGCGACATCCATAGCATCCTCAGTAGGAGAGTATTTATCAGACACTGCCGCCATTCCTCAAAGTGAGGACGCATCTAAAAAAGATGATGAAACCGGCAAGGCAAACAAAAAACAAAATGATGATGAGATAACCACAACCTATTATAAAATAAAACGCGGTGACACGCTTTTTTTAGTTGCGGGGCGTTTTAATACAAAAGTTGCTGTGCTTTTAAAGCTTAATAATTTAAAATTGGAAGATCCGCTTTTTGCCGGCCGGAAAATCATGGTGCCTGTAAATAAAACAGGAAATGAAGAAAAGACCAGCGGTGCCACATTAGAACAAAAGGATAAGTCTAATGTTCGAAAAAAGCCGTCACGAATTTATACGGTTAAAAGAGGAGACACTCTCTTCCTTTTGGCGAAAAATAATTCGACAACAATACAAGAGTTGCTCAAACTTAATAATATGAAGAGCACTGATCCATTATTATATGGACAAAAGATAAAGTTGCCTTAAAAAGTCGGAAATATTTTATGAAATATATAAAAAAACTAATTGGATTAAAAATCATCATTATTATTTCTTGTTTAACAGTAGTAGCCACTGCCAACGCCGCTGGATTTATTTTTAATTGGCAACCCTTCGTCGCCAATGCTGATTTGGCATTAAAAAGTCCAGGCAAGGAAGTTTTCATTAACAATTTATCTGTAGCTGATATAAACTTGCCGACCCGTTATGATTCCAGAGATATATTTTCATTAACTCCTGATCAAAATAATTATTCAACACCGAAGGCAGAAAAAAATTCCGCACTGGGCAACATTAAGATCACTTTTTCCCCGGAGAGTACGTTCATGGCGACCAGAAAGGCAACGTATGCTAATAGCGATGATGAGCAAATATCAAAATTTATCAATGCCATGACATCTTTGATTTACGACGATTCGAAAATTAAATCATTGGAAACAATGGGCAAAATTATTGAACCGCAGATAAATTTCTATTTCGAATTCTAGATATGTCTTGGTTAAATTGCTAAATTAAGAGATGCGGTCCAAAACTTTTTATTATTTATATTCCCTTGACATACAAAACCAAAGTTTCTTATACTCTCTCACGAAAAAGGAAATTCTTATCAAATCATTATCAAATAGTTATACACAGCTAACAGAGGATAACGACATGGCAAAAAGCAGAAGCTTTATTCCCGACTGGACGGAGACAGCGCCGCCTGCGGGGTCATATCGATCCATATTCAAGTGGGGCGCGCCCGACGGTTTCAAACACCCGAGCAACGCCTGGTACCGAATGATGAAGCAGGATTTCCATTTAAGCGATGCTGATTTCATGCGCAAATATGAAGAGGGGAGTGCTAAGGTGGTATTGAACCGCACGCCGGCACTTAAACCCGAACAAATTGCGGTACTCACGGTTATTGTGGGTAAAGAAAATGTCGCCCTGGACGATTACAGCCGTGTCAAATACGCCTCGGGCAAGACCACCGAAGAAATACTGGAAATGAGGCAAGGTATTATCCGGAAAGTGGCGGATGTAATCGTACATCCGCGCGACAAACACGACGTGCAGCACATCGTGGAGTACTGCGATAAAGAGTTTATTCCCATTACGGTCTTCAGTGCTGGTTCGTCCGTAAACTTCGGTTGCCGCCCTGCTAAAGGTGGTGTCTCACTGGTAATAAGCACGCACATGAACAAACTCCTGGAGGTGAATGAACTCAACCAGACCGCCCGCGTGCAGCCGGGCATGTTCGGACCCGCTTACGAGGATGCCCTCAATAAAGCCCCCGAACGTTTTGGTTGTAAACGCCGCTATACCTGCGGCCACTTCCCGCAGTCCTTCGAGTATTCCACGGTGGGCGGCTGGGTCGTAACGTTGGGATCGGGACAGGCCTCGACCTATTACGGCGACGCCTACGACATTGTGTTCAGTCAGGAATATGTTACCCCTGTTGGTACCTTCAAAACCTTGGATTACCCAGCCACAGCTACCGGTCCCAAGGTAAACGATATTATGAAAGGATCGGAAGGCACCTTCGGTATTCTGGTAGAGGTCACTATGAAGATATTCCGCTATACACCGGAAAATCGCGCGCGCTTCAGCTTCATGTTTCCCGCGTGGAAGGCCGCAGTGGACGCCAGTCGCGAGATCATGCAGTCCGAGTTCGGCAAGCCAGCCATCTTCCGCATATCCGACCCGGAGGAAACCGACAGGGGTTTGAAACTCTACGGCATGCCGGGATTCCTGGAACCGTTCCTTGCTCTGCGCGGGTTCAAACCCATGCAGCGTTGCTTGTGCCTGGGTAATGTCGAAGGCGACCGTGACTACACACGCCTGGTAGCACGCAAGATCAAACGCATTGCCCGTAAACATGGCGCCATGTACCTTACCGGCTATGCAGCGCTCAAATGGGAAAAGACCCGCTACACCGAACCGTATATGCGCGAGGACCTGAACGATTATGGCATCATGATCGATACGCTGGAAGCCGGCGTCACCTGGGACAACCTCCACCGCCTGCACGAAGGGGTGCGCACCTTTGTGAAGAGTCGCCCCGGAACCATTTGTATGACGCATGCCTCGCACTTCTACCCGCAGGGAACTAATCTCTACTTTATTTTTATCGCCCGCATGGATATGAACGAATATGTTACCTTCCAAAGCGGCATCATTGACCATATAGTGAAATTCGGTGGTACGTTGAGCCATCATCACGGAGTGGGACGCTTGCTCGCACCCTGGATGGAAACCCATCTCGGCAAAGAACAGATGGCGGTCTTGCGGGCAATTAAAAAACACTTCGACCCGCACAACATCATGAACCCGGGAGGCCAGCTCGGGTTAGATGAGATTCCCCAGCGGAGATGAACAGTAGATAAAAAAATCAAGAAGGAGGATTTTAATGGTGAAAAGAAATTCTACTGAAGTTATGCTGGCGGATACACTCCCTGGTATTGCACAGGCAGTGAACGCAATCTTCGAGCATTTCGGCGGAGGCGGAACTCTCCTTCGCTCCAGTAAGGATGTCTACATCAAAGTAAACGCCGTAGGTCTTGAACCCAACGTTTATACCGACCCGGAGGTACTGCGCCAGACCATTCTCTACTTTCAAAAATGCGGAGTGCGTAAGATATATGTTATAGAGAACTGCACGCAGGCCAACTTCACGCGCCTGGTATTTAAGGCCATCGGGTATCTCAAGATATGCAGGGAAACAGGCGCCATTCCTGTCTTTCTGGATGAAACACCCTCTGTTCCTATCTTTCTTGAGGGTATCGAGGAGTTCATCGATATTTCGCGCTTCGTGTTCGAAAGGCTCATCGAAAATGGCACTGAAAACCTCTATCTCTCTCTGCCAAAACTCAAGACCCATTCCATGTCCCAGGTAACTTTGTCCATCAAGAATCAGTTTGGTCTCGTGCACCAGCGGAGCCGCATTGCGGACCATAACTATCGCATCCATCAGAAGTTCGCGGACATCTACCGCGTATTAAGGCCGGACTTTGCTCTGATTGATGGCCTGATCGCCACCACTCATGGCCACTATCCTACGACGTATAATGCCGGCAAGTGCGTGGTGCCTATGGATCTCCTCATCGGCGGTCCAGACCCGCTCGCCACCGATGTGGTGGCATCGGCCCTTATGGGTTTCGATCTTAAGGACGTCAGGCACCTGGAACTTTCAAGTGCTACAGGGATCGGTCAAGGCGACATCACCCAAATCAATATCATCAACAAGTCACTGTTCGAGACCCGTAAGAAAAAGCTTACCTGCGAATTGCTAGACGACTACCCACCGGATATCACCATACTCAGGGGAAAGGAACGCTGCTGTAAGGAGGGCTGCCGCCGCAATACCGAGAGCGTGGTCGAAATGCTCTACCGCGACCATGGCGGCAAAGGCGGATTCACGATCCTCATGGGCAGGGGCATTGATAAGCAAGTGGTTAACAGGATCACAGGCCGTGTGCATATCGCCGGCAGCTGCGCCATTCAGGATTATGGCGTAGCGCTCCAGGCGCGCCTGGGCAGGAAAAATGTTACCTTGAGTCCGGGATGCAACGACCTGGCACTGACCGTCTATGGCCTGTGCAAACACATGCGAGTCAACCAGGTCAGTTTATCGGGAGTGAGTTTAATCCAAACCGCGGCACCTTTTATAATGGCCAAGCTCAAGGGATCTCAAGCTAATATCGTACCATTGATTTAATGCCAGAGGAAAATTACTTGGGCAAGTAACAAATAACTGTCATGTGCACACTGAAAAAATATTTTGATCCGAATAACATCATGAACCCGGGCGAAGTGCTCGGGGTGGATTGAGAAAGGGAGACACAATGGAAACCAAGAAAAAAAACGAGGGAGAAATGATATTATCGATTGACGCGGGAACACAGTCAATACGGGCGGCCCTGATCGATACCGCGGGAAATATCGTGCATATCGTGAAACGCCAGATAGAACCTTATTTTTCGGCACATCCGGGGTGGGCGGAGCAGGACCCCGATTACTACTGGAATACTCTCTGCGGTGCATGCAAAGAGCTTCTCGGCGGGGTTGACACGGCGGCAAAAGAGTCGATAGCCGGAGTTACGCTGACCACACAGCGCGCCACCATGATCAATATCGGGGCTGACGGCAGGCCCCTTCGCCCGGCATGTCTCTGGCTTGACCAGAGAAAGGCGGATTCGTCCGGGATCATACCCTCCATAACCAGGCCCGTGCTGAAAGCGATCAGATTATTGGACAGGATCGAAGGCGCAGTGCAAAATTGCGAAGCAAACTGGATACGCCAGAACCAGCCCGATATCTGGAGCAAGACCCACAAGTACCTTCTCCTCTCGGGATTCTTCACGTACATGCTTACGGGCGAGTTCGCGGACTCGGTCGCCAACAACGTCGGCTATCTGCCCATCGACAATAAGACATATCAATGGGCCGGAAAATTCGACATTAAGTGGCGGCTCTTTCCGATAGAGAAAGAAAAGCTCCCGCGGCTTGTCAGGCCATCCGAAGTGCTGGGAAGCATAACCGGGCGCGCTACGGAAGAGACCGGGATACCTGAGGGACTGCCTCTGTTCGCCGCAGGAACCGATAAGGGATGCGAGATGCTCGGCGCAGGCTGTCTCACACCGGAAACCGGCTGTCTGAGCTTCGGGACGACGGCCACCTTTAACACAACTACAAAAAAGTACATAGAGCTCTTGTCCATGATTCCGCCGTACCCGGCCGCGATACCCGATACCTATTACACCGAAGTAATGGTCTATCGAGGCTTCTGGATGGTGAGCTGGTTCAGAGAGGAATTCGGAATACTGGAAAAGCAGATTGCCGAGAAGAATAACATTGCTCCCGAAAAACTCTTTGACGCGCTCATAGAAAAGATACCTCCAGGTTCGATGGGGCTCGTGCTCCAGCCCTACTGGTCGCCGGGAATCAACACGGAACCGTACGCGAAGGGATCGATAATCGGCTTCGGCGACGTGCACAACAGGGCCTATTTGTACCGCGCCATACTCGAAGGTTTGGTTTACGCCCTGCGTGAGGGCGCAGATTATACCCAGCGGAAGACGAAAACGCCCATCACCAAGCTTCGGGTGTCGGGCGGGGGATCGCAGAGCGATATGGCGATGCGGATAACGGCGGATGTGTTCGGTCTTCCCGCGGAACGCCCCCACACCTATGAAACATCCGCGCTGGGAGCGGCGATCGATGCGGCCGTTGGACTCGGACTGTATCCGGATTTCCAGTCTGCGGTGAAAGCCATGACCAGAGTTAAGGAGGTGTTCGAACCTATTCCAGAAAACCACCGGCTCTACGACCGGCTCTACCGGGAGGTATATCTGCACATATACCCGCGGCTGAGGCCCCTATTTGAAAGTATTCGCGATATCACCGGGTATCCTAAATGACAAGGCGCCTGTCGTTCATTTCCGGACTAGCCGGTGCCACCGTGGAGAACGGCACGATGACCGGTGATCTGCTCGCGCTTGCCGAGAAGAAATCTTCCAACAAAAAAGTTAATACGGAAGGCTTTATCGACGCCATCGCCGAAACAATATAAATTATCATCAAAAGTGCTTCTTTTATTTGCCGCGCTTTTTTGCTGGAAACGTATTATCCTTTTTCGACCTTTGGGGCGGATTATATTTTTTTTCGCGCAGAAGCCGGGAAATGTCCTTTTGCCTTCTGGTTATTTTTTGTCCGGCCATAAACACTGATACCCTTTTTTATTCTATACATATTCTTTCAGAGGAAACGTGTAAAACCCCCGTCTCAAAACAATCCTTCACTCACCCCCGCCCAGCACCTTGTAGAACGTGACCTGATTGACGAGGCGGGCAAGATGTAGGGAGATCAGTCCCTGTTGTGCGCCATAGAGGGAACGTTGTGCATCAAGGACGCTCAGGTAACTGTCAATTCCCTTGGTATAGCGCGCATTGGAGAGGCGATAGGTTTCTGCAAAAGCGTCGACCAGCGATTGTTGTGCCGCTATCTGTTGCTCCACTGTGCCCCGCACGGCAAGGGCATCAGCCACTTCCCGAAAAGACGTCTGGATCACTTTTTCGTATTGGGCCACGGATATTTCCTTATCTACTTTTGTTACATCGTATGCCGACCACGTGCGGGCATCAAAAATTGGCATAATTATCTGCGGCGTGAAACCCCACGTACCCTGGCCGGCTTTGAAGAGCCCCGACAAATCGGCGCTGGCGGTTCCGATGAAGGTCGTCAGGGAGATGCGGGGAAAGAAAGCAGCACGGGCAGCGCCGATATTGGCGTTGGCCGCCTTGAGCTGATGTTCCGCCGCCAGTACATCCGGTCGGCGCAAGAGCAGTTCGGAGGACAGGCCGGAAGAGATCTCTTGGGGTGGGTTGACACTACCCAACTCCGCCGGCAAAAGCTCTTGCGGCATCGGGGAGCCGACTAGAAGATTCAAAGCGTTTTCATCTTGCGCTGTCAATTGCGTATAGCGGGCAACGTCTCCCCTGGCTGTATCCACCTGGCTTTGCGCTCGCAGTAAGTCCAATTCGGACGCAAGCCCCACGTCATAACGTTTCCGGATCAATTTGTAAGAGGCCTCCTGAGCCTCAAGGGTGGAGGTCACCAGCTTGAGGGTTTCCCTGTCCGCGGCCAGAGTCAGATACGCCTGCGCTACCGCTGACACCAGCATGATCTGTGCGCTGCGGCGGGCATCCTCCGTAGCCAGGTACTCCTCCAACGCCTGATCTTTCAGGCTGCGGATGCGGCCGAAGAAGTCAATTTCCCAGGAACTGATGCCGAGATTGACACCGTATTGTTCGGAGGTCGTCGCATACCCGGTGGTCGAAAGATCAGCCGGAACATGCTCTTTATCCCAAATCCCGGCCGCATTGACTGAAGGCAGAAGTTCGGCCCGCTGAATACCGTACAAAGCGCGCGCCCTTTCGACATTCAAGGCCGCCAGCCGCAGATCGCGGTTGCTGTTCAGGGCGGTCTCAATAATTTTTTGCAGGCGTTCATCGGTGATAAACTCCCTCCAAGACAATGTGGATACCAGCGGTGTGGATTCATCGGCCGCATTTTCAGTATAGATATAGGCCATACCCGTAGGCCAATGAGCCGGCATCGGCGCTTCCGGGCGCGTGTATTTCGGAGCCAGCGTGCAACCACCCAGAAGGAAGACTATTATACCCAGGAGAAAAAACAGGTTTCTCTTCATATCATTTATCCTCTCCTGACGGATTTGCGCCACCTGTTTTGGCTGGTTTATTCCTCCTGCGTTTGCCAAAGGTTTTCTCGATCAACACATAGAAGAGCGGCGCAAACAAGGTCACCAGGAATGTGGCGGTCACTACCCCGCCTATCACACCGGTGCCGATAGCCTTTTGCGCGCCCGCACCCGCGCCTGTCGCCAGCATCAACGGCAGAACCCCGAATCCGAAAGCCAAGGAGGTCATGAGAATGGGACGCAGCCTTAGTCTTGCCCCCTCCAGAGTCGCTTCGACAAGCCCCATTCCCTGTTCCACCCGGGCCTTGGCGAACTGCACTATCAGGATGGCGTTTTTTGTGGTCAGGCCCAGGATGGTCAAGAGTCCGATCTGGAAATAAACGTCGTTGGGCATTCCCCGCATGCCCGAGGCGATAGCGCCGCCGATCGCCCCCAGTGGAAGGGCCAAAAGGATCGAAATAGGAACGGTCCAACTCTCATACAGGGCCGCTACACACAAGAAAATAATCAAAATTGAAAAGGCATAGAGCGGAGCGGCTTGAGCGCCAGCCTGCCGCTCCTGGTAAGAAAGCGCCGTCCAATCAAAACCAATCTCCTTGGGCAACTTTGAGGTTAAATCTTCCATGGCCTGCATCGCCTCACCGGAACTTCTGCCCGGCGCCGCTTCTCCCCATAACTCTACGGAAGAGAACCCGTTGTAGCGCTCCAGTTTGGGAGAACCGAATGCCCAGTGCCCGGAGGCAAAAGTGGAATAGGGAACCATATTACCCGCGTTGTTGCGCACATAGAGTTTTTCCAGATCAGCGGGCAGCATGCGGTAGGGAGCGTCGGCCTGAATATCCACGTGTTTGACCCGTCCGCCTCTAACAAAGTCGTTGACATAGGCGCTGCCAAAAGCTATCGAAATGGTGTCGTGGATGGCAGTGATAGGAATCCCCAGGGCGCCGGCCTTTTGCCAATCCACATCAATCCGGTATTCGGGGCAATCTTCCAGTCCGTTGGGCCGCACCCGGGTCAATCTCGGATCCTTGGCCGCCATACCGAGGAGTTGGTTGCGGGCCGCCATCAGACCCTCGTGGCCCAGACCGCCACGGTCCTGTAACTGGAAATCAAAACCCTTGGCATTGCCCAGTTCGATGACCGCCGGCGGTGTGAAGGCAAATACCCTGGCGTTGCGGATCTGTGAAAACGCCCGCATGGCCCTGTCGGCCACGGCGCCGGCCCTCAGCTCCGGTTTGCTACGCAGCTTCCAGTCCTTGAGCTTGATAAAGGCCATACCGATGTTCTGTCCCCGGCCAGACTGGTTCTGACCACTGATCGTCAGAAGGCCTTCCACCGCGTCTTTTTCTTTCACCAGAAAATGATCATTGACAACCTTCATTACATCCCTGGTTTGTTCCAGCGTTGAACCCGGCGGAAGCAAGGCTTGAACATACATTATCCCCTGGTCTTCATCCGGAAGATAACTCTTAGGTAAATGCAGGAACAGCAATCCCATCGCCACCACAATCAGCAGATAGAAAAGCATGTAGCGAGTGATCCTATTTAACGAGTGACCGACCATTTTCAAGTACATATCCCTGAATCGGAAAAAGGCGCGATCAAACCATCTGAAAAACGGGCGGAGGAAAGATATACCGCCTTCCGCCGGTTCATGCCCCTTGGGCACCGGTTTGAGCAGCGAGGCGCAGAGTACCGGCGTAAGGATCAAGGCCACCAACAGCGAAAGGAGCATGGAGGAGATGACGGTCACGGAAAACTGGCGGTAGATGACGCCGGTGGAGCCGGAAAAAAATGCCATGGGGCCAAACACCGCCGACAGCACCAACCCGATGCCGATCAGCGCGGGGGTAATTTGTTCCATGGACTTGGCGGTGGCCTCTTTGGGTGAGATTCCTTCCTCGCTCATGATACGTTCGACATTTTCCACCACCACGATGGCGTCGTCCACCAGCAGTCCGATGGCCAGCACCATGGCAAACATGGTCAGCATATTGATGGAAAACCCGAACAGTCCCAGCACCGCAAAGGTGCCGAGAAGCACCACCGGCACGGCGATGGTTGGAATGAGGGTGGCCCGCATGTTTCCCATGAAAAGGTACATGACCAGGAAGACCAACAAGATGGCCTCAAAAAGGCTCTTGGCCACCTCTTCAATCGCCACCTTGGTAAAGGGAGTAGTGTCGTAGGGATAAATGACCTTCACGCCGTGGGGAAAGTACCGGCTTAATTCATTCATTTTGGACCTAATCGCATTAGCCGTATCCAGCGCATTGGCGCCGGGTTCCTGCCGGATGGCCAGTCCGGACGCAGGCATACCGTTATAATAAGAAAAGGTATCAGCAAGATCGGTCCCCAGTTCCGTTCGTGCTATATCCTTGATCCGTACTCTGGATCCGTCCGGATTGATGCGGACGGGAATATTGGCAAACTCCTCGGGGGTTTTGAGCAGGCTATGTACGACTATGGCGGCGTTAAGACGCTGACCCGCCACTGCCGGCGCCCCCCCGAACTGGCCGCCGGAGATTTGCACGTTGTAGGCTTGAAGCGCCGCAATTACATCGTCCACCGTCAGGCCGTAATCCGTCAGTTTGTTAGGATTAAACCAGATCCGCATGGCGTATTCGCCGCCGAATCCTTCCACCTCTCCAACGCCCGGCACCCGCGCCAGCACCTGCTGTATAACGGTAAGAGTATAGTCTCTCAAGTCAATATCACTCATACTGCCGTCTTCGGAAACCAAACCCAAAATCATCAGGTAGTTCGCGGTGGATTTACGGACCCCGACGCCCCGTTGTTGTACCGTTAGGGGCAGTCTTGCCATCGCCAGTTGGAGTTTGTTTTGCACCTTGGCCCAGGCAAGGTCCGGATCGGTTCCCGGATTAAAGGTCAGCGTGATGGTAGAGATACCGGACGAATCACTGGTGCTGGCCATGTACATCATTTTATCCAACCCGGTCATCTGCTGCTCAATGATCTGCGTCACGCTGTTTTCCACCGTCTCCGCCGAAGCCCCGGGATAAAGACAACCGATCCTGATGGAAGGCGGGGCGATGGGGGGATATTGCGTGATGGGCAAGTTGTAAATCGCCAGGCCGCCCAACACCATAATAATCATAGCGATGACCCAGGCAAAGACCGGACGTTCCAGAAAGAATTTTGATAGCATCGTGCGTCTCCGTTAATTCGATTTTGCCGGCGGCGGTAACGTATCCTTACGTTCACCGCTGTTTTTTCCGCCGCTGGTTTCAAAAGGAACAGCCTTTACGGGAGCACCGGGTTTCACCTTTTGCATACCTTCAATAATCACCCGCTCGCCGGGCGCAAGACCCGATGAAACAAGCCACTGATCGCCGATAGCCCGATCGAGCGTGAGCATCCGTTGTTGGACATTACTCTTATCGTCCACGATCAATGTGAACGGGTTCCCCCTCGGATCGCGGGACACGGCCTGCTGGGGAATGAGGATGGCCTGCTTATTGACACCTTCCTGCACCACTGCCCGGACGAACATGCCCGGCAGCAAAATGCCATTTGGATTAGGAAAGACAACCCGCAGAACGACTGACCCGGTCGTCGGATCAACCGTAACGTCACGGAATTGAAGGGTCCCCTCCAATGGATACGCTGCACCGTCTTCCATTATGAGTTTAACCTTTTTTTGATTTGCTCCATTTTGATCCAGACGGCCTTCCTTCAAGCCGCGCCGCAATCGCAGCACTTCGGCCGTGGATTGGGGAACATCCACGTACATAGGATCCAACCGTTGAATGGTTGCTAAGACCGTGGGCTGCTGCGCCGTCACCAGGGCGCCCTCTGTAACGTTGGATCTTCCGATACGGCCGGAGATAGGCGCGATAATGGTGGTGTATTTCAGATTAATACGGGCAGTTTCGAGGGTTGCTTTGCCATATTGTATATCTGCCTGCGTTTGTTTTAGTGCGGCGGATGCATCATCGTAGTCCTGCTGGCTGACCGCTTTATCGACCAGTAATTCCCGCAGGCGCTCAGCCTTCAACCGGATCGCCGACAGATTGGCCTCGGATCTACTGAGCGCGGCCTTGGCATTGTCGAGCGCCGCCTGATAAAGGGCAGGATCAATCTGAAAGAGCGCCTGGCCGGCCTTGACATCGGCGCCTTCCGTAAACAGGCGCTTCTGGATGATACCGCCCACCTGAGGACGCACTTCAGCTACCAAATTGGCGGACGTCCGGCCGGCCAATTCAGTCGTGATAACCACCTGCTTCGATTGTATCGTCACAATGGCAACTTCGGGCATCGGCGGCGGGCCGCCCGTTTTTTGCTTTCCACAACCGCCAATAATCAGATAGACAACGAGAATGACCGCAGCAATCATCATCCCTGCTCTGTTATTTCTTTTCATTCGACACCTCTGTTATTTTAATATAAATATTGCAACTATAATCCACATACAACAAAACTACGGCCAAATAGTTCCCATAGCCCTTTGCAGCTTGGCATAATTTACATTATAATCGCCCAAAGCATTAGCGTATTCCGATTTTGCTTTTGTCAATAAAGTTTGGGCATCGAGAACCTCCGTTGAGGTAGCTACTCTTTCTTTATATCTTTCCTCGGAAATGCGGAAATTCTCTTCGGCCTGTTCAATCACTTTCTGCCAAACAACAATTTGACTTTCCGTTTCCTGCAATATCAGGTAAGCATTTTTTATTTCCAAAGTAATTTGGTCATTTAATTCTTTGGACGC
>PLMV01000175.1:2709-19288 GCA_003141615.1 Syntrophaceae bacterium | reverse complement strand
TTTATAATCTTGGAAACCTAAGGTTTCCAAACCTTCCTAAAGGAAAGGCTGTGGCAGAGACCACAGCGAGAAATTTTTATGTTTATTTAATTCATGATTTGATTTCCGAATCGCATTCACCATCGTGTTGAAAGCCCACGTAAGATGACCAAATTCATCACCTACCCGGCTTGGCACTTCAACCTTCAAATTGCCCATGTAAACCTGGCGGACACCTTCAAGAAGTCTTCTTAGCGGATTAAGTAAAGTGCCGAGAAAAAAGAGTCTGAAGCCGATCAATACAAATATCAGCAATCCTGCGAGTATCAGGATCAATTCCGTTGCCGCAGGATGAATGTATTGCCGGTATTTTGTATAGTCAAACCCCAGTTCATATATTACATTCTGTGACGGTTCGTGATGCATAAAGGAAATTGCATTATCCCCTTCATGTCGAAGTTTCCTGTAGAATCTTTCTCCCGATGGATGAAGCGGTTGAAAATATTGCAGGATTTCATGCTTAAGAACGCTTCCGTTAGATGTGCTCGAATCAAGATAATTCATGGTGACAGTTTTGAAATAATGCATGGAAGGGTCGGCAGATGTTAATAACGTCGTTAACTCAGACCTAAAATTTTCATCCGTCAGTTTCTGGATTTTCCGATTATAGTAGGATACGTAGAACTCAACTTTCTTTAGATATGCTCGAAATTCACTCATGTCATTCCCGATACCTAGGAATAACTGTTTTTTATGTCAATGTGATATTGACCTTAAAGAGAAAGTTTAGTGTCGATGTCATCTCTCGGAGTTTAATTTGTCTATTACAGATTGAAAGGAAGTATGCCAGGAAAAATTGCTGGATGCTTTGTTACAGGAAGAAGTGCTTGCTGAGTTTACCTACAAAGTCACACTTGGTTTCATCACTGAGAATCAATGATAACCGTTTGAAAATTAGCATCGTAGCCCTCAGCAGACTAAAATGCACCCTATTGTCCTGTCCGTTCCCGGTCTCGATTATTTTTTTGAAAATGATCCGGCGGCAAGAAGCCTGACTGATACCCCTGACATCTCGAATAATATGAATATATTTAGTGATATCTGAATGCAGCATAGGTTTACGATTCGTCATGCAATTAATAGTTGACATTCTGTGAATACTACTTTATGCGTATACAAGACGATCTATTTTAAGCGATAACGTTTTCTGTGAATTTAGTTTCGCCGCCGGCACGCCGGCAATGTGAATATTACCGGGAGGTAGAAAATGATCAAGCTGGCCGTAATCACTCGTGATGAAAAGTATTTGCAGCATCTTATAAATCGCCTGCACAGGGAGAAGGACATCAACCTCCTAAGCACCGTCATCATCAAAGATCTCGAGAGCGAGGCGGAACAGGTCCTTGCCTTCATGGAGCAAATGGTCGAGCAACGGCCGGATATTTTCCTCTTTGAACAGGCCATTTTGCGAGATGTGGCGGCCGTGGATTTGAAAAAAATCATCGATTATAGGGATAAATGGCCTACCGTGAAGACCATCATCGTCGGTATACGCTTTAACGAGGAAAACGTTATGGCGATGATGCAGGGGGGTGCGCGGGGGTTTTTCCGAACCGAACTGGGTGAAGAAAAACTTATTAAATGCATTCGCACGGTCGCTCAGGGAGAGATTTGGCTCGACGCTGAGATGACCACACGGGTTTTCGATGAAGTCTTCAAAGAATTCACAAAGAGAAGAGATCTTATTACATCTCTCACCGACCTGAGTTCGGCAAAACTGGACACGCTTACCCCGCGGGAGATGGATATTATGGAACTGATCAGCCACAGCATGACCAATGAAGAGATCGCCGAGAAGCTTTTCATAAGTTCCAAGACCGTCAAGACCCATCTGCGCAACATCTTCTTGAAGGCTGAGATCAAAAATCGGGTAGAGGCCGCGCTTTTGTATACGCGTCATGCCCTCATGTCGCATTAGTCGTTTTCGCCTAACTCATAAATAAGTCAAAAGGATGTTTCATTGATTATGATTTGAAAGGGTAGATAACCATCAAGATTACCTAATACTCGTTTACAGGAAGAAATATTCTAAATGCTAAAAATGGTATTTTAAAGATAATGCGCTTTTTCTTGAAAATACCCTTTAGGTTTTTCATCTACAATTGTTCAGCTTAGGGCAGTTGTTAGAAGTGTGGATTACGGTTCGAAGGAGAGTAACGGCTCAAGGGTCGCAGGGTGGGGTTTCGCTTTCGTGGACCAGATTGTTCTATTTACCTCTCCGGCAAGGATCATCGTGACCGGTCAAATTATGTCTTCATTCCTGAAACGCCAAAACAGCAACGCGCCGAGAATAAGGCAGTAGATAAGGACGTTGATGAGCGGATATATAGATCCGAGTTCGTGGAACCCTTCACTGCCAATAAATGAAGATGCAAAATTTTGTGTGCCGGAAAGTTTCGGCCATAAATAGTAGACAACCCTCCACCCTGTCCAATCCGGCTGCGAGCCCTGTTGCTGCATCATCGCTTGAGCCATTTGACTACGGCTTATAGCGAATATCCCGTCGGCCACAAAACTGACGATTCCGATACCCATAACACAAAGAAAAGCAATTACGTCGGGCATCAGAAGCGATAAAAGAAGCACGGCAATAACCACAAAGAGCAGATTGAAAGAGCAGAGCAGCGAGGCAGCAAGGTATCCGGGCATGACAACCTTCAACGTTATGGAGGCAGTCAGGAATATAATGGCGTGGAGAATGAACATAAAGAAGGTCGACAGCGCCCATAGCCCAAGTATTTTGCCCATAACGTACTGCCGTCGGGTTATCGGTTTGGAAAGAATCGACGATTGCATCCCCTCTTCCCGGTCGCGTCTGAATACGCGCATGGAAAACAATGCCGTCAGAAGCATCACACCTACAGCAATAACATGGAAAGTAGCTCTCGACACTGATCCGACAATGGCTCCGGCATCAAGCTCCTGCCCGTTCACCATGTAATCGCCGTGATAACAACCGCGCATAAGAAAGACGAATATGACGCATATAAAAAACATGACGACAAAGCTCCTCTGACGAACTTCATCGGTAAGGGTATATTTCGCAATTTTAATGATGGGAGAAAGCGCTTTCGGCATTTTCATGTCAACCTTTCACAAACCTTACAAACACATCTTCCAGTGTATCACCGTCCTTGACCAGGGCGGAAATTTTGTCCTTCACCAAAAGTCTGCCACGATTGATGATTGCGGCGTTATCGCATATTTTTTCAACTTCCGACAGCAGATGTGAATTCAGGAAGATAGTCATCCCTTGGTTTTTAAGCGATTCTAAAAGCTGGCGTATTTCTCTGATCCCGATGGGATCAAGACCGGAGGTGGGCTCATCGAGAATTAACAGCTTCGGATTTCCTATGAGCGCGGCGCCGATTCCGAACCGTTGAATCATGCCCTTGGAATAGGTGTTAACTTTTGTGTGTTCCCTGCCTTGCATGCCGATAAGCTCGATGATGCGTTTGCATTGATTCATCGCATCGAGTCTGCTCATATCTAATAGTTCCGCACAGCGTTGCAGATACTGCCATCCGGAAAGATGCGGGGGAATATGATAATTCTCCGCTAGATAACCGGCTGCTGTGCGGCTTGCCGCATGGGTGCTGGGAAGACCGTTTACCGACAAGCTTCCCGCTGTCGGCTGTGTAAAGTCAAGCAGCATCTTAACGATTGTCGTCTTTCCCGCGCCATTGGGTCCAAGAAGAGCAAAATACTCCCCTGCCTTGACGGAAAAGGAGACGTTGTCGACGGCGGCAAGGGAACCATATCGTTTGGTTACGGCGTTCAATTCAATCATGGAAAAAGTATATGTACTCCGATCTGGTATGTCAATAAAATATTGGCCACAAAATATGAGGTGGGGTGTTGATTTTTGTCATCGATCAGCCACCCCAGGGCATGAAAGACCCTGATCGTCTTGCACAACGGGGGAAGGGTAAATTATTTATCACAGGGACAGCTGTCCATGATGATTACTGAGGGGTCAATGCCCCAGTGGTCTGATCTATGGTATAGACCGAGATATTGCCGCCACCCATATTTGCCGCATAGGCAAATCTCCCTGACGGGTCAACAGTGACGGAGGACGGATAAGTCCCGGCAGCCACTTGTCCTAAATAGGTCAAATTTCCGTTACTCGAATTGATGGAATAGAACCAGATAGTGCCGTCAAGCGAATTTGTAGCATAGGCAAATTCCCCCACTACCGGGAGGTCAACCGTGATGATGGAAGTAGGACTCGTACCGGCAGCTACTGCCGTTCCCGCGACCAATGCCCCAGTGGTCTGATCGATGGTATAGACCGAGATGTTGTTGGAACCCTCATTTGCCGCATAAGCAAATTTTCCTGACTGGTCAACAGTGACAGAGGAAGTATACGTGCCGGCAGCCACTTGTCCTAAATAGGTCAAATTTCCGTTACTCGAATTGATGGAATAGAACCAGATAGTTTTATCACTCATATTTGCCAAATAGGCAAATTCCCCCACTAACGGGAGGTCAACCGTGATGATGGAAGTAGGACTCGTACCGGCAGCCACTGCCGTTCCCAAAGCGGTCAATGTACCGTCAGAATTGATTTTATAGACCGAGATAGTGCTGTCACCCATATTTGCCACATAGACAAATTTCTTTGACTGGTCAACCGTGACGGAGGTCGGATACGTCCCGGCAGGAAACGGGTTTCCTGGGATGTTGTTGATCAATGCCCCAGTGGCCTGATCGATGGTATAGGCCGAGATAGTGCCACCAACCGTATTTACCGCGTAGGCAAATACGGTTGTTCCAACCGAAACCGTGACGACGGAGGTGGGATACGTCCCGGCAGCAAACGGGTTTCCTGGGATGTTGTCTTCCAATTCCCCGGTGGCCTGATTGATGGTATAGGCCGAGATAGTGCCATCCGTATTTGCCGCGTAGGCAAATTGTCCTGACGGATCAACAGTAACGGATGTAGGACCCGTCACACAGTCCACCACCACGTTGCCCACAGGTGCGCCGTTGATTGTGCCACTACCGTTGCTGACAGAGCAGGTCTGAGACGGTTTGGTCGGCTGCGTTTTCACCGTAATGGCGTAGGCAGTCCCGGAGGTCAGTGGCGTGGCAAAGGAGAAAGAACCATTGGCAGATATGCTCTGATCATCCCCGCCATTGTTCTGCAACACCATCCCGCTGCCGACCATACCGCTGACCGTGCCTCCGATCGTGTAGCTATATCCGGGGCTGGTACCGCAGGATGCCAGAACAGCCACCAAGCCAACAGCCCCTACGGTATTGGCCAACATCCTCAAAAAGACTCTAAGCTCACGTTTTTTTTCTATAGACAGAGCCAACATTTTTTCTCCTTGTATGCGGATTGCGTGTTATTATTAAAATTGATTAAGTATTATTTTTTAGCGGTGGGAGTATATGAAGAATTGTCTTGCATGTCAATTAAATATTGACCACAAAATGTGTGGCGTGGTGTGTCGATGTTTGCCGTCGGGCGAAGTAGACGATTTGCTGTTTTCAGGAAGAAGTGTTTGTTGAAAACATCTACGAAGCAATAGGTTCATGAAGCCGGGGGATTCTAAGTCGCGGGATTGCCATATTATATCTTGACAAATTAAACGGACAAATATATTTTGTTGTCGTGACAACATATTTATAAAGATAAAAAAGTTGTTTTAATGAGACAAAGGATCGAAACTTTTTCTTTGGATGAATCGCTCGGATTCTGGCTGTACCGCAGCCATATTCAAGTGTCCGCTTCTTTGCGCCAGGCTTTTCAGGATGCGGGCCATGATTTAACGCCGGAGCAATGGGCGGTTTTATTGGGCCTGCAGGAAGAAGAGGGGCTGAATCAAAGTCAACTGGGAGAAAAAACTTCCAAAGACCGTCACAACATTACCCGCATTCTCAAACAACTGCACAAGCGGGGGTATATTGAAAAACTACATGATAAAAAAGATAAACGCGCCTTTCGCGTTTATTTATCCCCGGTGGGGCGCAGTCTTTTAAGGGAATTAAAGCAAGTTGTCTTAAAGCATCGTGATCGGTTATCTAATGGTTTTAGTAAAAATGATTTGCTAAATATTCGTGATTATCTTCATCGTATAGTTAATAATCTGCGGCGTTCGTAATCATGATAAATAATGCATCGGAATTGGGAAATTCAAGCTGATGCGAATAAACAAATAAATAAGGTAGTTTCAAATCGGTAGGAAGAATATGAAAAAATGGGGATTTAGAATAGTTGTTGTTATTTTAATTGCTGCGGCGGTTATATATGGATTTGTATATTTCATTCACACACTCTCTCATGAAAGCACTGATGATGCATATGTGGCGGGTACTGTTGTTCCCATCGCCGCTGAAGTCAAGGGTAAAGTAATTAATGTGTATATTAACGATAATCAATATGTTGACGCCGGAAAGCCCCTTCTGGAAATTTACCAGCAGGATTATTTCGATCTGGCGAAAGAAAAAAAAGATACTATATCCAGATTAACTTCCGAAGAAAATGAGCTTGCAGCAACTATTGCGGAAAAAGAAAAAACTCTGACCAAAACGCGAGCCAATCTGGATGTGGCAATAAGTGAAGAAGATCTGGCGCAAAAAGAAGTGCAACGTTATGACCGCCTGCTGAAAAAAGATGCCGTATCCCAGAATCAGTATGATCAAATGAAGTCGCGCTGGCAGGTAACGGTTGCCCGCCGCCAGGCCGCTGTCGCCGCTGTTGATGAGGCTCAGGCCGAAGTTAAAACTATCGAAGCAAAGTCCACAACTCAATCTTTTAAGATCAAGGAAGCGCAATCAGCAAAAGATATGGCTGAACGTGATTTGACAAGAACAGTCGTTATCGCGCCGATCAGCGGAAGAATTGCCATGAAGAATGTCAATCCGGGGAAATATGTGATGCAGGGGCAGGCACTGCTTGCTATTGTAAAAGAAGATATCTGGGTAATTGCCAATTTCAAAGAAACACAAATTGCAAAAATGGTGGTTGGCCAACCGGTAGAGATCAAAATTGACGCATATCCCGCGATGAAATTTTCCGGCCATGTCGACAGTCTTCAGACCGGCACCGGCTCTATCTTCAGTTTACTGCCTCCGGAGAATGCGACAGGTTATTTTGTAAAAGTTGTGCAAAGGGTCCCGGTTAAAATTATTATTGATTCCAAATTTGATTCACAACATCCTCTTTGGCCGGGCATGTCGGTTGTTCCCACAGTCGATGTGAGCCGTCAGACTGGAACAAAGCTGTCGAAAAAATAGAGGCTCTATGGATGAAAAACACCATTTACATAAATGGTTAATCACTCTGACCGTCATGACCGGCACTATCATGGCCGCGCTGGACATGAGCATTGTCAATGTCGCCCTGCCGAACATGCGCGGCACACTTAGCGCCTCCGTGGAAGAAATTACCTGGGTTGCCACCGGATATATTCTGTCCAACGTAATCATTATGCCGATAGTTGCTTTTTTAAGCTCACGTTTTGGCCGCAAGAATTTTTACATTTTTTCCGTCTTGCTATTTACCGGTTCATCCATGCTTTGCGGAATAGCCTGGGACCTTACCTCCATGGTCGCTTTCAGGATAATTCAGGGCATTGGCGGCGGTGCATTGATACCGATTTCTCAATCAATACTACGAGAAACATTTCCGCCTAAAGAACAGGCGATGGCTATGGGAATTTTCGGAGTGGGTGTAATGCTTGGACCGGCCTTCGGCCCTACCCTTGGCGGATGGCTCACCGATAATTATTCCTGGCCGTGGATATTTTATGTCAATGTCCCTGTTGGTATTATAAATATTTTGCTGATTATGAAGTTTATTGAAGATCCGCACTATCTTGTCCGGCAAACCGGCAAGGTTGATATTCTCGGCATATCCCTCATGACAGTTGGTTTGGGAGCATTGCAGGTGATGCTGGAGGAGGGGGAGCGGAACGATTGGTTTTCTTCGGAATTTATTATTTATCTTTCCGTAGTCGCCGCATTCGGGCTGATATTATTTATCTGGCGGGAATTGAAGGTGGAAAACCCGGCGGTAAATCTGCATATTTTAAAAGACATTAATTTCAGCTCAGCGACTTTTCTGGGCGGCATCTTGGGCTTGGCGCTGATGAGCAGTCTTTTTATCCTGCCATTATTCTTGCAGGAGCTTTTGGGCTATCCGGCTTTCGATTCGGGACTGGCGCTAATTCCCCGAACTATAGCCATGATCATGATAATGCCGCTTGCCGGGAGGATTTATAATCGGGTAGGCCCCCGGATGCTGATAGGATTGGGGTTGCTTTTAAATGCGGTTTCATTTTATCAATTTTCCATTCTTTCCCTGAACATTGGTTTTTGGGATATATTTATTCCTCAATTTTTGCAAGGAGTCGGATTCGGATTAATTTTTGTTTCTTTAAGCACGGCCGCTCTTTCAACAATTGAAAAGCCTCTGCTGACTGCTGCAACAGGACTTTATAACGTTGTGCGGCAAGTGTTTGGCAGTGTCGGCATTGCTCTGGCCGCTACAATATTAACCCGCGGAGAACAAGCCAACAGGGCACGGCTGATGGAACACATAACTGCGTTTGGCAATACCGGTGCGGAAACTCTGCGCTCTCTGACTCAATATTTTTCTTCCCAGGGTATGGACATTATTGATGCCCAAAACAAGGCATTGAAAGCAATTGAAGGAATGGTGACGAGACAGGCCAGTATGCTTTCTTTTAATCATGTTTTTTTTCTTGTTGCGGCACTTTTCCTTATTTCCATACCATTAACATTTTTTATAAACGATTTAAGAAGAGAAATCATTAACAAATAGATGACGAGGAAGGATGGCATGGACATGAAAGAAAATCAATTTAATATAATTACCATATCCAGGCAAATGGGCAGCGGCGGCACATACATCGGTTATCTTGCTGCCAAAGAGTTGGGATTCAGATACCTCGACAGAGAAATATTACAACAGGCGGCAAACAAATTAGGAATTGAACCCTGCATTTTGGAACGGTATGATGGGAGATCGGCGAGCCTGATGGAAAATATTGTTCAGTCGTTTTGTTTTAGCACGCCGGAAATGCCTAACCTGCCGCCCCTTAGGAGGCCCGTTTATAATAAGGATTTATTTGCCCTGGAGGAAAAAATTATGAAAGAGGTCGCTGATCGTTGTAACGCCGTAATTATCGGTCGCGGTGGATTTTATATCCTGAAGGACAGGTCAGACACAATTCATATCTTTGTTCATGCCCCGCTGGATTATCGCATTGAGACGATAATGAAAGAACAAAAAATAGCTGATGAGAGAGAAGCGAAAAAGATGATTGAAGAATCCGATCACGAAAGAACCAAATTTATTCGTGATATGGCGGGCACTGATTGGTGCGATGCGCGCAATTATCATTTATGTATCGATTCCAGTATTGTTGGTTTCCCTGACTGTGTAAAAATGATTACACAGCTTGTGAAGTATAAAAAGAGTGACGCAATAGCGAGAGAGATCGTTTGAAGTCTGAAGCTTGGGTCTCATTATTATAGGGAGCCTCCGGCTCCTGCCGGAGGGGGCTCCACTAACCGATTTAAGAAGAAAAGCAAGTACGACAATGAAACTCCCCGCCGCAAGCAGCGGGGTATCTTGTTGGATTATAATTTCTTCTTCGTCGCAAGCGACGGGGAATTTAACCCATAGAGATTAAAGAATAAATGATGGGGAAGGTGGGCATGAAAAAAAATCCATTTAAATTTGGAGGAATATCAAAATGAAAATATCATATAAAGCCGCCCTTCTATCCGCATTCGTCTTTCCCGGCGTAGGCCAATTCTATTTAAAAAGACATTGGAGGGGTCTGTTTATCATGCTTTTTGTCTTTACCGGATTAGGCTACATGATCTGGTCGGCCACAGTAGCTGCGCTCAGTGTCCTTGACGACACGGTGGTTAAGTTGCAGGGTAGTACCACGAACCTGCAAGAGCTATCAAATATTGTCGGATCAAAAATGTCAACCACAGATCCCTATCATGACGCTGTTTTCTACCTTATTGTTTGCTTTTGGATATTTGCTGTCATAGATGCTTATATAATCGGAAAGGAAAAAGAATCTCGAGACAAAGAGACTTCTTCGTTGTAATTACTTTTCCGCCCGGTTGAATGATAACGGAGTGAATTTCTGTTTCTTTCTTCTTTGTAATGTTGTTTTTCTTATTTTCCCAATTCATACAACATTCCGATCCCGCGACTTGAGATCCCCGGCTTCAGCCGGGGAAGTAATGCGCCGTACCTCGCGGGAGGTCTCGTTATCCTCTGCTTCGCGGGATAGCCCCGCTAAGCTGCGCTTGCGGGATCAATTCCATTTGCGCTTCAAATTTTGTTTCACTCATTTTCAGCGAATGTCATTGATTCGACCTGCAAGCCAAAGTGACCTTTAGGTTATTCAGTTCTCTTTGTTTCTGAAGCCTGGGTCTCATTATTATCGGGAGCCTCCGGCTCATGTCGAAGGAGGCTCCACTCGGTAATAATAAAAAAACTGCTGAACTCTAACTTAACTTGTGGTACAAGTATTTAGGGCAGGTGATCATGGAATTAGTATAAAAGCACGTGTTATATTAAGGTAAGAATATGAAGATAACAGCAAAAGAACCTCTCTCCTATATTGACGGTGGTCCTATTCAGACTATTTGCCCGTACTGCGGTCACAAAGGTACTTTTGAAGCAATTAGCCGCGACCGTTTTATACAAAACCAATACATTTGCGGACAGCGCCTTTGCCCAGACCAAGATTGCCGAGGCCACCTTTTCGTTGTTCTCGACAGAAGCGGGAATTTGTTATTTCATTATCCTTTCCGCAATGTCTCTTTAAACAAGGAAAACATCCCTGCATCGATTATAAAGACCTTTGATGAGGCCGTTACCTGTCATGCCCAAAACTGTTTTGTAGCTTCGGCGATAATGATTAGGCGAACCTTGGAAGAGATTTGCGAAGAACGAGGGGCGGTCGGAAAGGATATCAAAACACGTATTCATGATCTTCAGACAAAAACACTTTTGCCGCAGGAACTGTTCGACGCAATGGACGAACTCAGCTTGCTCGGTAACGATGCTGACCATATAGAGGCCAATACTTTTGCGCAAATCAGTAGTCAAGAACTCGATGTCGCTATAGAGTTCACTATTGAGTTCCTCAAAGCACTGTATCAGTACAGCAGCCTCCTTAGTAAGATGAGAGAGTTAAGAAAAAAATACCCTAAGCAAGACGAGCTCACATAGTGACAATTCTCGCCGTTGCCCGCTATTCATAACTTCTTCCTCTAAGAGAGCATTAGGTAAATTTGATGGCTATCCACCCTTTTAAATCATAATCAATCATCCTCTTGACTCATTTATGAGTTAGGTGAAAACAACTAATGCAATATCAGGGTATGACGCGCATACAGAAGCGCGGCTTCGACCCGATTCCGAATCTCAGCCTTCGCAAAGATGTTGCGCAGATGGGTCTTGACGGTCTTGGAGCTTATGAAAAGCTTATCGGCGATCTCTTCATTGGTCATGCTATGGCTGATCAGTTCCATAATCTCCATCTCGCGATGGGAAAGCATGTCCAATTTTGCCGAACTCAGGTTGGCAAGAGATTTAAGAAGATCTCTTTTCTTCATGAATTCTTTGATAAATTGATCGAAAACCGGTGTGATCAGCTGAGCGTCGAGCCAGATCTCTCCCTGAGCGACCGTGCGAATGCATTTAATAAGTTTTTCTTCACCCAGTTCGGTTCGGAAAAACCCCCGCGCACCCCCCTGCATCATCGCCATAACGTTTTCCTCGTTGTAGCGTATGCCGAAGATGATGGTCTTCATGGTAGGCAATTTATCCCTATAATCGAGAATTATTTCCAAAGCCAAGGCCGCCATATCTCGCAAAACGGCCTGTTCCAAGAGGAAAATATCCGGCCGCTGCTCGGTCATTTGCTTCATGAAAGCAAGAGCCTGTTCCTCGTTGCTCTCGAGATCTTTGATGACTATGGTGCTGACGAGGCTGATATCTTTCTCCCTCTGCAGGCGATTTGTAAGTTGCTGCAAATAATTTTCATCACGAGTGATTATGGCCAGTTTGATCATCTTCTACCTCCTGATAATATTCACAATGCCGGCGTGCCGTCGGCGAAACCCAATCCACAGAAAACGCTATCACTTAAAACTAGATCGTCTTATATACGCATAAAGTAGTACTCACAGAATGTCAACTATTAATTGCTTGAATAATTGTAAACCTACGATGCATTCATATATAATTAGATATATTCATATTATTTGAGATGTCAATAGTATCAGTCAGGCTTCTTGCCGCCGGATCATTTTCAAAAAAATAATCGAGACCGGGAACGGACAGGACAATAGGGTGCATTTAGTCTGCTGAGGGCTATGATGCTAACCTTCAAACGGTTATCATTGATTCTCAGTGATGAAACCAGGTGTGACTTTGTAGATGTAAGTAGTAGTCAATAATTTTATTATTTCAATTCCAAATCAAAGATGATATCGAGGCCGCAAGGAGTAGGCACCGGAGGCGTATATGAAAATACGTTAAGGAAGCCGACAACGACGCCAACAAAAATAGCTCTTTAATTTAGAATTGGTATAAGTAATTTCTTCAGACGCGAAAGAAAAAGTTCAACTTATGAAAAAAATCTTAAGAATAGGATTTATCGGCACTCTTCACATGACTGTTTACCTGTGGCTGCTGCCTTGCGTGATTCTGCCGAAATTCGGAAATTTAGGCACAAAAATCACAGTGACCATATTGATACTGATTTCCCTGATTGTATTATCCAGCCTGATTATAAAAAAAAGAGAGTAGAATCCGCGACTGAAAAATAAAAGCACCAAATCGTTAACCTCAACGAAAATGTAGAACTTCAAACGATAATCATTGACTATATTTTTTAAATATTATGACGGTAATAATATAGCGCTATGGTCAATCTGATAGCCGTTGGACAAATTTCCCATGTTTTACCAACTTGGTTTTAATGAGACCCAAGTTTCAGAAACGCAGTGCACTGAAACTTGATGGTCGAATTATCCCGATGGCGTAGCGTATCGGGATTAGTCTTTATTACCACAAAATACCCAGTAGGGGAAGTTCATTTATATTTGATTTTATGACGCATTTTTCTCTTTTCATTTTTTTTGAATTGATATAGGATTGCATAAAATATCGAAAAATACCCATTGGGTATATTAATTGTTATGCACTCAAAAGGAAATGAAATTGAATCGTATTGCACCCTTGATCTTCACAATAACTGTATTGATGCTCGCTGGCTGCCAGAGCACTGGTGTTATTCCAATGGACCAAGATTCCTACATGATTGGTAAGAAGGATGGTTCACCGGGGCTTGGTGTGTCACTCAGCAATAAGGCAGAGGTCTATCGTGAAGCCAATATCTTTTGCCGTGAGAAAGGACTTGAAGTCAATACACTGCATGTGACGACTACGCCAGCGATGCCTGGACAACTCGGCTCAACGGAGTTGCAATTCAGATGTGTATCGCCCGGTGGCGTAGCGCAACCCCTCGTTAAAGAACCCGACAAGATCATCGAAATCCGCGATCGCTAAAACGGAGAAAGATGTGGGTCCAACGTGAAAATGCCTAACTTTTTATCCAACACGAACGCTGCGCGATAACGCCGCGCAGCGCCAGTTAATTCTGACGTTATGAACAAAATAATCTAGAAGAACTTTTGCAATACCAGGAGGATTCTATGAAAGGAACGCTGCTTGATCAAGCAAGGGAGTTGCTAAGTAAAGCAGAAAAGACAACCGACCCATCTTCAAAGAAAACTCTATGTGAACGTGCTTTGGAAATATTAGATGAACTCACGGAAGATGAACCAGTGGAGAAAGATATTATCCTTATAAAAAATATGAGAAAATCGTTTGCACGGTCATTGGTCAGCCAAATTAATAATATGAACATGAATGATATTGAAACAACCAAATTCTTTTACTTTAATTTTATTCTTAATTTTCCAATCGAGATAAATGAATTGATGAATGAAAACGTAGATTTTGACAAAAACATTAAGTGGTTAGCAGAACAATTTCGTTCTGACCTCGTATGAACATTTGAAGGTAACTTTACATGCCCAGCAGCCTCGATATCTTTGATAGAAGAATTTATGAACCGCATAACCATGCAATCCACGCGGACCCGCGCTCCGCGGGCCGGTGATCGCTACGTTATGCAATAATGGTAATCAAATGATCGACGATATTCGAGATAGTAAAAACCTTAAAATCTATCTGGAACAATTGAACGAAATCAAAGCTCGTCTAGAATATATTGCTAGCTATATAAACGAAGATAAAGATCGCTTTTTAATCGAGTCTCACGCATTACAAGTCAGAAAGATCATAGAATTAGTCGCCTTCTCTCTTCTTGCTATCCATAGCACCAAATACAAAGACTTTCGGGCGAAAGCAGGGAAAGATTTTACAAACGATTGGAATGGTCGAGATATTATTACTGATGTTCTTAAGCTCAACCCGGATATGTTTTTTCGCCCAGCATACAACGGATTTACTAAGCAACAAAATGGTATTAAACAAATAAAGCTTAGAGAAGAAAATGAGTGCTATACATTGAAGCGGCTTGCAAAGCTTTATGACCGGTGCGGCGGAGTATTACATGTTTCTAATCCGTGGAAGAACTCTAATAAAATAGAGTCATTTCATAATGAGCTACCCTCGATAATAAAGAAATTAGAATTTACTTTATCGGATCATGTTGTTCTTGTGAATCATTGGAAGAGCGAAGAATCAACAGTTGTAGTATTTACATTGAGTGGTCCAGATGGAAAGCCAACGTATGCGTTGGCACAGGCACCTGGTAATTTTACATTCGGCAATGCATAACAATGGCAATACAGCCGATCGCTACGCTCCGGCTGATTTTTTCGTGAAAGCAGCGGTCAATAATTTATAATTTCAATTCCAAATCAAAGATGATATCGCGGCGGCAGTAAAACTCGAATTACAGTACGCAGTGAACTGGAATTCGTTAGTTGAACTGTCCCGCTTCAGTGGGGCAAGGAGGAGGCTCCGCAGGCGTATGAAAATACGTTGAGGACGCCGACAACGAAACCAACAAAGATAGCGCTTTGATTTGGGATTATACCATTTCGATTTCATAGGATAACGAGGCGGCAAGGAGGAGGTGACGAGGCGTATTTTACATACGTTGAGGAAGCCGACGACGATGCCAACAAAGTTAGCCGAAGAAAGCGGATTGGTATGACATTAAGTTTCTTCCAGTGCCTTCCGGTACTCACCAATCAGCGCTTTTTTAGAAACACCCAGATCAACGATATCCCAGGGCAGAATTTCATCAAATTGCTTTTGGCGGTAAACGTAAAAGTCGGGATTGATATTTACTTCTTTCAACGCCTGCGCCCAGTTTCCCTCCAGACGATTCACAGCCAGCAATATTTCTCCCACCCGGCGATCACCCAGAGAAAGCAGGGCCTGAATATAGTTCCACTTTGGAACATCGTGAATAACCTTGATCTGCCTCTCCCGGCTGAAAGCATTCTCGATCTTTTTAATTTTTTTACCGGTGATATTGACATCGGCCAGAGCGCACCACTGCAAAGGAGTTGCCGGCTTGGGAATAAATTGATTGATGCTCAGCGTAATGCGCCGGAACTTTTTCTTACCCTTGGAATAATACAGAACGTGATGTTGAATTTTTCTGGTAAGCTCAATGATGGCGTCAATATCCTGATCTTCTTCTTTGGGCAGGCCAACCATAAAATAAAGCCGCAAATTGGGAATTTCTTTTTCCACAAGTATTTCCGCGGCGCGGATTATATCTGCTTCAGTTATGTCTTTGCGTAAAAGGTCACGCATTCTCTGGCTCCCTGCTTCCGGCGCGAGTGCGACCGTCTCGATGCCATTGGCTTTGATGAGGTCAACAATTTTTTCATTAATCCGGTCAATGCGCAGGGAGCCTATGCCCGCTTGCGCCTTTTGCGCGATGATGTATTCACAAATTTGGATGAGATCGGGATGATCGGAGACAGCCGTTCCAACCAGGCCGATCTTCTTTTTTCTCTGCAAACCGCTATCAATTGCGGCGATAATTTCTGCACTGCCGCGGAAACGTGCCGGACGATAAACGAAGCTGGCCGCGCAAAAGCGGCAGCTTCGGGCACAGCCTCTGTTTACTTCCACCAGAAACATATCTTCCATTTCAGTTTGAGGCGCGCTGATAACTTCTTCCGTGCAAAAAGCATTGATATCTTTTATGTGCTTGATTTTTATTTTCTCCGGTAATCCCGCTTCACGCGGCACAATTGACTGAATCTTGCTTTCTGCGGAATACTTAACTTCGTAGAGACCCGGAACATAAATATTGTTTATTTTCTTTTGCAAACTTTTAAGTAATTTCCGGCGATCATAACCAAGGCGGCGCGCTTCTTCAAAATAACGGTTGAATTGCGGCAATGTTTCTTCGGCTTCACCCAGAATAAACAAATCAAAAAAATCGGCCAGCGGTTCGGGATTAAGCGT
>PLMV01000175.1:1641-2678 GCA_003141615.1 Syntrophaceae bacterium | reverse complement strand
AGAAATACTCTCTCACAAAGGAAGGAGGATTGCTCATTAAATATTTTATAAACCGTTTGGAAGCCCAGGTTCGCCATCCCCGTCCGGTAATAATTGGGATAAGCCAGGCAAACCGTATTGCAGGTGCCCCAAACTTTTTTTACATATCCAGTCTCACTCTCCAGAATGGCGGCATATTTTTTTTTCAGTTTCCAATCCATGGTTTTATCATGGCCTATATCCTGTCAAAAACTTCAGTCAGCCTGACGGCGTAAAAATGTCGGTATCTGGATATCCATGTTTTCCGTTTCACCGTTAATGCTCATAGCCGCAACATTAGCACGGTTGTTTGTTTTTTCCCGGCGCATGAAAGTAGGCGTCGATAAATCTTCCCGCCGGTAACCGCCTAAATGCGTCACATTTCCCAGTGACTCCTTTTTCTTCATAAAATCATCAAAGCCCGTGGCAATGACCGTGATGCGGATTTCATCATGCATATTTTGATCGATGACTGTACCGAAGATAATATTAGCATCGTCATCCGCTTCCTCTTGAATCAATGATGAAGCTTCATTAACTTCATAAAGACTCATATCCGGTCCGCCGGTGATGTTGAGCAGAATTCCGTGCGCGCCCTGGATAGTGTTGTCTTCCAGAAGAGGAGATGAAATCGCTCTCTGCGCCGCTTCTACCGCCCGATTTTCACCGCTTGCCACACCGGTACCCATGATGGCCATGCCCATATTGCTCATGACACTCTTGACATCGGCAAAATCAAGATTAATCAGTCCCGGAACCAGAATCAGATCTGATATACCTTTGACCGCCTGATAAAGGATATCATCCGCTTTTTTGAAAGCTTCCAAAAGCGACAAGTTGCGGCCGCCCAGGCTCAAAAGCCGTTGGTTGGGAACAACAATGAGCGTATCTACAGTTTCCCGCAACTGAGCGATGCCTTCTTCAGCCTGGACATTACGTTTTTTGCCTTCAAACTGAAAAGGCTTAGTAACCACGGCAATGGTCAGAATGCTGCATTCGCGGGCAATTTCCGCGATAAC
>PLMV01000175.1:1282-1600 GCA_003141615.1 Syntrophaceae bacterium | reverse complement strand
ATTTGAATTTTGATTGGCGAATTCGATACGCCGAGCGCCTGCGTATCCGTATTTGCGCTGATGAAATCAACTCCATGCAGGGATGATGAAATCATGGTATTGACGGCGTTTCCGCCGCCGCCACCTACGCCAATCACCTTTATNNTCGCGGGCAATTTCCGCGATAACAGGAGTCGCGCCTGTTCCCGTTCCTCCACCCATTCCCGCAGTGATAAAGATCATGTCCGCGCCTTCCAGGTAAGGGCGGATTTCATCGCGGGATTCCAAAGCCGATTGTCTGCCGATTTCAGGATTAGAACCGGCCCCCAGACCTTTTGT
>PLMV01000175.1:0-1274 GCA_003141615.1 Syntrophaceae bacterium | reverse complement strand
CCACCTACGCCAATCACCTTTATTTTCGCCAAACTTTCACTGCATACCTCTGTCAATTCAAACATGTTCTCCCCTTCCTTTCAAAAAAATTCTGAAAACATTTTTTTTACCGTTCTTGCCACATTGCCGAATACACCTGTTGTCTTTCTGTAAATGGAATCGCCGCCTAACTGATTATTTCCATAAATTATTAAACCAACGCCTATAGCGTGCGCCGGCGAATTCACAATATCGATCAGGCCCCCGACACCAATAGGAATGCCTTTCCGCGCCGGCATATCAAAGATTTGTTCGGCAAGCTCACTGATACCGGGCAAAAGCGACGTCCCCCCGGTCAAAACAACTCCGGCGGCCAGTAAATCTTCGAACCCGAAACGGACAATTTCATTGTAAGCAAGATTTAAAATTTCTTCCACTCTCGGTTCTACTATCCGTCCCAGTATCTGACGCGATACTTCGCGGTCTTCCCTGCCGCCTAAACTGGGCACCATGATTGTTTCATCCTTGGGAATCATGGAAGTCATGGCGCACCCGTATTTAATTTTAATTTTTTCCGCTTCGCCCAAAGGCGTGCGTAAACCGGTGGAAATATCCGAAGTAAGATAGTTACCTCCGACAGGCAATATAGCCGTATGTTTGATGCTTGCTTCAGAAAAAATAGTAATGGAAGTATTGGATCCGCCAATATCAATTAAAACCACTCCTAAATCTTTCTCATCAGCGCTTAACACCGCCTCACCGGCGGCCAATTGCTCCAGAACGATATCATCAATATCCAAACCTACCCGGTTGACGGATTTTACAATGTCCTGGATGGCGGAGGTGGCTCCGGTAACAATGTGCACTTTAGCCTCCAACCGGACGCCGGACATTCCTATTGGATCTTTAATTCCCTCCTGACCGTCAATTACATAACTCTGGGGAAGAATGTGCATGATTTCCCTGCCTATGGGAATGGCAATGGCTTTGGATGCTTCAATCGCTCTTTGTACATCGCTTTCATCCACTTCCCGGCCTTTAATGGATACTATACTCAAAGAATTTTGACCTTTAATATGGCTACCGGAAATTCCGACATAAACCGAATTGATGCGGCATCCGGACATGTGTTCAGCTTCTTCCACCGCCGTTTTTATTGATTCCACCATGCTGTCGATATTGACGACTGTCCCTTTTCTAATTTCTTTGGCCGGAGATGTCCCGATGCCAATTATGTCAATACCTGTCTCGGTAATCTCACCGACAATAGCCGTTGTTTTTGTCGTTCCGATATC
>PLMV01000184.1 GCA_003141615.1 Syntrophaceae bacterium | reverse complement strand
ATTTGAGGCAATTCGCAGGTTATCATTAATATGGCATTATCTGAAAATTGCAGTATAATGCGCGGAAACGATTTTATTATATCAAAAAATATAGTCAGGGTGGAAGGCCAATGACATCATTATCCAAGGTTAGTACCGGCATCAATGGACTGAATGAAATTCTCAATTTCCTCCAGATGGGTGACAACGTTGTCTTTCAGGTTGATGAAATCGCTGATTATAAAGCGTTCGTTAAACCCTACGTGAAAACATCTCTGGCTCAGAAGCGGACTGTGGTCTATATGCGTTTTGCCAACCATCCGCCTCTTTTAGAAGCCAACAAGAACATAAAAGTTTATAAGTTAAATGCCAACAGCGGTTTTGAATCCTTTTCCACTCAGGTTCATAATATTGTTCGCGATGAAGGCCGCGATGTATTTTATGTTTTTGATTGCTTGTCTGATCTGCTCATGGCCTGGGCCACCGATCTGATGATCGGCAACTTTTTTGTTATTACCTGTCCCTACCTGTTCGAGTTAAATACTGTAGCCTATTTTTCCATTCTAAGAGGCCGTCATTCCTATAAAACCGTTGCCCGTATCCGTGAAACTACCCAGGTTCTCCTGGATATTTATAACAATAACGGCAAGCTTTGCGTCCATCCTCTGAAGGCTTGGCAACGCTATACTCCAACCATGTTTCTTCCCCACATCATGGAAGGAGATAAGTTCGTGCCTATCTTAAACAGCGCCGATACAGCCAGTCTGCTTTCGTGTTTAACCGGCAAAGATTCAACCAGCGGCGTGCGTAATCTGGACTACTGGGATCGCATCTTCTGGCGGGCCAATGAAATTCTGGAAGATCCTGCCGCGGTTAAAGAGAAACAGGAAATGGTTGAAAAATTATCCAGCGTGCTCATGGGGCGGGAAAAAAGAATGCTTTCCCTGGTTAAAGAATATTTCACTCTGGAAGACCTTGTCGAGATCAAAAAGCGTTTGATTGGAACGGGATTTATCGGCGGCAAATCGGTGGGAATGCTTTTAGCGCGCAACATTCTGCTTAAGGATACATCTTTTGATTGGGCCGGGCAGATGGAGTTGCACGATTCTTTTTTCATCGGCTCCGATGTTTTTTATTCCTATATGGTTCAAAACGGCTGGTGGAAATTACTGATGAATCAAAAGACGGAGGAAGGCTATTTTGAGGTGGCTAAAGAACTCCGAAGCAAGATGTTGTATGGGGTATTTCCCGACGAAGTCAAGGAACAGTTCCAGTTGATGCTGGAGTATTTCGGGCAATCCCCGATAATTGTGCGCTCCAGCAGTCTTTTGGAGGATGCTTTCGGCAACGCGTTTGCCGGAAAGTATGAAAGCTATTTTTGCGCCAATCAGGGGACGCCGGGACTGCGTTACAATAATTTTGAAGAAGCTGTGCGTAAAATATTTGCCAGTACAATGAATGTTGATGCTCTGACCTACCGCCGGCAGCGCGGATTGGGAGGTCAGGATGAACAAATGGCTCTTTTGGTGCAAAGAGTTTCCGGTTCGCACAGAAAATATTATTTCTTTCCGGATCTGGCCGGAGTTGGATTATCATATAATTCTTTCGTTTGGCAAAAAGGAATGGATCCCAAGTCCGGGATGCTTAGGATTGTTTTCGGTCTGGGAACGCGGGCGGTGAATCGCGTGGAGAATGATTATCCGCGCATAGTTGCCCTCGACGCGCCTCTGGTTAAACCTTATGCCAAACAGGAAGACATGCAGCGTTTCACACAGCGTGAAGTCGATATTTTAAACTTAAAAGAAAATGAATTTCAATCTCTGCCGCTGATGGAAGTGCTCAATGAAAAATTTGAGGCGCATATGGACCTCATCGCGGTGCGTGATCTGAAGGCCGCGGAATATCTGAAATCAACGGGCAAGAAAATGCGGGATGTTTGGGTACTGACTTTTGATGAATTGCTTTCCAGCACTCCTTATGCCTCGATAATGTCCAGGATGCTCAAAAAGCTGGATCAGGTTTATCGTTATCCTGTGGATATTGAATTTACGGTTAACTTCAACGCGGAAGGCAGGCCCAAAATCAATCTTCTGCAGTGCCGGCCATTCCAGACAAAAGGCCATTACAGCAGGGTGGATCTGCCGGAAAAAATCAGCAAGTCCAAAATTCTGTTGAGGCAGGATGCCAACTTTATGGGTGGCAGTGTCTATCAGTCGATTTCCCGCATTATTTACATCGATCCTCATGGTTACGCAAAATTAATACTTTCGGAAAAATATGAGGTGGCGAGACTGGTGGGAAAACTAAATAAGATGATCGGCAAGCGGGAGAAAATGCCGACAATCCTTTTGGGACCCGGCCGCTGGGGAACAACAACTCCGGCAATGGGTGTGCCGGTGACTTTCTCGGAAATAAACAATATAGCCGCAATCGGCGAGATAGCCTATAACGATGGCAGTTTAGTGCCCGATCTATCTTTCGGCACGCATTTTTTTCAGGATATGGTCGAAATGGATATCTTTTACGTGGCAATATATCCGGGGAAAAAAGATGTCATCTTCAATCTGCCGTGGCTTATAAAACAGCCGAATATTCTTACTGACCTAATGCCGGATGATGAGAAATATGAGGAAGTAGTGCGGGTGTATGATGTAAGGACAAAAGATTTACGTCTGCTTTCGGATATTGTTACACAGAAGATGATCTGCTTCTCTAATAAATAGGGATAACGCTTTAAAAGCGTAAAAGTACCAAAGATAAAAAAGGTAGCAGCCTGCTAAAGGCTGCTACCTTAAATTTTAATTATCTATAAATTTGTTTTATTACACTACACCGTAAGCCAGCATAGCGTCGGCAACCTTGGTGAAACCGGCAATATTAGCTCCGGTTACGTAGTCGCCTTTCTTGCCGTAGGCTTCCGCCGTGTCGTAGCAGGCCTTGTGAATGCTCTTCATAATTTGTAGCAGACGGTTATCCACTTCCTCGCGTGTCCATAAAAGTCTCATACTGTTCTGGCTCATTTCCAGACCGGATGTGGCCACGCCGCCGGCGTTGGCTGCTTTGCCGGGACCGTAGAGGATTTTCTTATCCTGGAAAATCTTAATGGCTTCGGGTGTTGAAGGCATATTGGCTCCTTCAGACACGCAGATACAGCCGTTTTTCAAGAGAGCCGTGGCATTCTTGCCGCTGATTTCGTTTTGTGTTGCGCAGGGCAGGGCGACATCAACTTTAATGCCCTGTTCACGAATAACATCCCAAACGTTCTTGCCTTCGTAACAAGCAGCCTTGTATTTATCCGCATATTCAGAGATGCGGCCGCGTTTGACGTTTTTCAGTTCCAACACGTAATTGCATTTCTTGTCGTCGATGCCCGCATCATCAATGATTGTTGCCGTCGAATCGCAAAGAGAAATTACCTTGCCGCCCAACTGATTTACTTTTTCCACAGCATACTGGGCAACGTTGCCGGCGCCGCTGATGGCGACGGTTTTACCTTTGAAATTGAGACTGCGGGTAGCCAGCATTTCCGCTGCAAAATATGTTGCGCCGTAACCGGTTGCTTCGGGACGAACCAAGCTTCCGCCGTAGGACATTCCCTTTCCAGTAAGAACGCCTGTATGCTCATTGCGGATTTTTTTGTAATAACCATACATAAAGCCGATTTCACGACCGCCGACACCAATATCGCCTGCGGGAACGTCCGTATCAGCGCCAATGTAGCGAAACATTTCGCGCATGAACGCCTGGCAGAAACGCATTACTTCGCCATCCGATTTTCCTTTGGGATCGAAATCGGAGCCGCCCTTGCTGCCGCCCATAGGCAGGGTGGTCAGAGCGTTTTTAAAAATTTGTTCAAAGCCCAGAAATTTAATGATTCCCAGATTGACTGAAGGGTGGAAGCGCAGGCCGCCCTTGAAGGGGCCAATGGCGTTATTGAATTGAACGCGGAATCCTCTGTTGACGATAACATTACCTTTATCGTCTACCCAGGGAACTCTGAACTGCATTGCTCTTTCCGGTTCCACAATTCGTTCATAGATATTGGCCTTGACGTATTCCGGGTGTTTTTTTACCGTAGGTTCCAAGGTCTCCATAACTTCTTCAACAGCTTGATGAAACTCCGGCTGGTTGGGATCGGTTTGCTTTACTTTGGCGATAACATCTTTAATTACTGACATAACATAATCCTCCTAAAATTTATTATTTGTTTCATGCATTTGACGTACATGAGGTAACTTAATTAATTTTTTCTATAACTCCTCAATACTGCGGAGATCTTCATATTCCATTACTGTGGACATGGCCTTGTTATCCACGTCAAAACCTTCTTCGTGAGCTTTAGCAACCGGGTTTAATCCGCCGATAAGAATCATCCCCGCTTTGTTTAAATCTACATTCGTTTGTCCAACCGGATTTCCGGCGCTGCCGATGGAAAGAACGCCGTGAATTCCAGCCTTGGCCAATTGGCCTGTGATATCTTCAACCAGATCACGGCTGAGCGCCGGTATTTCACGGAAGTTGGCCAGAATTTTTCCTTCGCCCTTTTCTACCACCTGCCCCACCGAGGTCATTTTACCGCGGATGAATATTTCCGATGGATCAAGTGATGAACCGGAATAATGAATCAGTTCCACGAATCTTAATGGTTCATTATTTTTTACCTGAAGGATTCCCCCGAATTTGGAATCGATAGGAATTCCCTGTTTTAAAAGAACACCGTTGATCAAAATACTGCAGATTGTCGCCATGCCCACTTTCCCTTTAGGAACGATAATGTCTCCCAGATATTTACCTGCCGGAGCGCAAGCCACTCGGGAACTGACCGCAAGATTCTTCTGGAAAACCGGTTTCATCGAGGCAAGAGCCTTCTTAAATTGATCCTGTGGAAAGAAGGAAATATTAACAGGTGTCAGACCGCGCATTTTCTTGAGATTGAACGTTGTTTTAAAAGAGAGGACATCAATGCGCGAGATGGAAAGCCCGATTTTATCCTGAACTCGCGCGTTTTTGATTTCATCCATGCCCAGGCTGGTTATAGCTCTTCCATCGCGCCTGCCGACTAGCTTGGTCAGACCTCTTTCATCCATAAACTTCAGATGATAGCGGACAGTCCTTTCGCTTATTTGAACGTTTTGTTCGGACATCTTCCGGGCAATTACACGTGCTCCCAGAGGTTCCGGACTTTCGTTCAGAATTTTTAAGATCAGTATACCCTTTCTTGCTATGTCTTCCGGCTTAAAAAGCTGTTTCATACGTTTCCTGTCGGCAAACGGCAATGGCTTGCCGTATTCCTACTTATAAATAACATTATTGTCAAACACAAAAGTGTTTCAAAATAATTATTATGGCTCAATATTGTATCAAAAAGCGAAAAGAATTAGCCGTGTAATTGAAATAAATAGTGTATTATTAAAATCTTACATATATTTATAAAATAAATATAGACAGGAAGTTAAATTGATAATCTCAAGATTAGAAAAGATTTGTAACCTTTAAAATGATTATCTCATTAAGGCGAAAAGACAGATGGTAATTGTTCTTTCGCAAGAGAAAGCTTTTTGTATCACTGTACTGGTGTGATAGAATAAAGATAAAATTTCATTTTTTAGCTGCTTTGCTAACAAAAATAGTGATTTAATTTAAATTTGGAGTTATCGTAATCCATAAATATTGTCCGATAGAAGGTGCTTTAATAATGAACATATCCAGCGTCAGTACAGGCATTAAAGGCTTGGATAAAACTCTTAACTATCTGCAAATGGGCGACAATGTTGTTTTTCAGGTTGAAAATATTGAAGACTACAAAAAATTTTTAAATCCTTATGTAAACAAAGCATTAGAAAAAGGACGGCGCGTTGTTTATATGCGCTTTGCCCAGCATCCGCCGCTCTTAAAATCAACAGACAAAATATTTTTATATGAACTTAATGCCAATACCGGTTTTGAATCTTTCTCTACGCAGGTTCATAATATCATCAAGAAAGAAGGACGCGATGTTTTCTATGTGTTTGATTGCCTCTCTGATCTGCTTTTGGCTTGGGCGACTGACCTGATGATCGGCAACTTTTTTGTGGTTACTTGTCCCTATCTTTATGATTTAAATACAGTCGCTTACTTTTCCATCCTGCGCAACAGTCATTCTTTTAAGACAATCGCCCGGATAAGGGAAACGACGCAGGTACTGCTTGATGTATACAGCTTTCAGGATAAGCTGTACGTTCATCCGCTCAAGGCCTGGCAGCGCTATTCGCCGACGATGTTTCTTCCGCACATGATGGATAAAGAAGAATTTGTTCCAATCATGAATAGCGCCGACGCTTCAAACTTGTTTTACTATCTGACTCAAACTGCCGCCAGCACCGCGGAGAGAAATCTGGACTATTGGGATCGCATGTTCATGCAGGCACAAGATGTACTCGATAGAAAGCAGGATGCCGCTCAGAAAAATAAAATGATCGAACAGCTTTCTTCTGTATTAATAGGCAGAGAGAAGAGAATCCTTGGTCTGGTCAAGAAATATTTTACGTTGGAGGATCTGATCGAAATTAAGGAGCGGCTGATTGGGACGGGATTTATCGGTGGTAAATCCGCCGGCATGCTTCTGGCTCGCAACATTCTGCGCAACGATTCTTCTACAAAATGGTCTGAACATCTGGAATTACATGATTCATTTTATATCGGCTCCGATATCTTTTATTCGTATATAGTTCAAAACGGCNNGTGGAATTAAAGAAAAAAATGCTCAAAGGCAAGTTCCCGGAAGAAGTTCAGGAGCGTTTTCAATTAATGCTCGAATATTTCGGGCAATCACCTATTATTGTACGCTCCAGTAGTCTTTTGGAAGATGCTTTTGGTAATGCTTTTGCCGGTAAATACGAAAGTTATTTTTGCGCCAATCAGGGGACACCGGAGGAGCGTTATGAAAAATTTGAGGAAGTAGTCCGAAAAATATTCGCCAGTACCATGAATGTGGACGCCCTCACTTATCGTCAACAGCGCGGTTTGGATCAACAGGACGAACAGATGGCGCTCTTGGTACAGCGGGTTTCCGGCTCTTACCGAAAAAAATATTATTTCCCCGAGTTAGCCGGTGTTGGCTTGTCTTATAATACCTTTGTCTGGCAGAAAGGAATCGATCCCAAGGCGGGAATGCTGCGGCTGGTATTTGGGCTGGGAACAAGAGCTGTCAACCGGGTAGAAAATGATTATCCGCGCATTGTCGCGTTGGACGCGCCGCTTATCAAACCATACGCAAAGCCGGAGGACGCCGGGCGTTTTTCTCAGCATGGAGTTGATGTCCTGAATCTGGAGGAAAATCGTTTTCAGTCATTATCTATGGACGAGGTACTCAAAGATGATCTGGAAGAATATCTGGACCTGATCGGCACTCGCGATATTGATGCCATGGAGAGGATAAAAGCCACAGGTAAAGACACCGAAGTTTGGATAATCACTTTTGATGAGTTGCTGACGAAAACAGAATTTTCCGGGATTATGTCCAAAATGCTTAAACAATTAGAGAAGATATACAAATATCCGGTTGATATCGAATTTACGGCAAACTTTAACGCCGAGGGAAATATTCAAATAAACCTTCTTCAGTGCCGGCCGTTTCAGACTAGAGGCCACTATCGACGAGTTGAAATTCCTAAAATAATTGATGAAGGGAAAATATTTCTGCGGCAGCAGGGTAACTTCATGGGCGGAGGTGTGCACGAAAATATTTCAAGAATCATTTATATTGACCCTCAGAGATACACTAAGCTGCCATTATCGGATAAATACAATATCGCCCGGTTGGTAGGAAAAATAAATAAGACAATTAATAAACGCGATGAAATGCCTACAATTCTTTTAGGGCCGGGACGCTGGGGGACAACAACACCGGCCATGGGTGTGCCAACTACTTTTTCTGAAATAGACAATATCGCCGTAATAGCGGAAATAGCCTACAAAGAAGAAAGTTTGATACCGGAATTATCCTTTGGTACACATTTCTTTCAAGATCTTGTGGAAATGGATATATTTTATATGGCTATTTATCCGGAGAATGTTAACGTGATTTTCAATACCAAATGGATGAAGGTGTCGCAAAATTTACTGGAAGTGCTTGTGCCTGAGGATCTAAAATACGCCGATGTTGTTCGTGTTTACGATGTCAAAGGAAAGGATTTAAGATTCATCTCTGATGTAGTAACGCAAGAAATGATCTGTTTTTTCAAGTAATAAATCTAATCAGTATCGTCGTCGTTTTTATTGTTTTTACGGAAAAGCTTGGGATTGATCCCCAGTTTGGTAATTTTATATTGAATGATACGCTTTGTTGTCCCCAAAACTTTTGCGGCCTTGGTTTGATTACCGCCAGTTGCTTCCAATGTATCAATAATTAAAGATCTTTCCTGAGCTTCGACAACGGAAGATAATTTACTGTGTTCCTTCTTTTCCGCTTTCGTTTCTTTTACCTGCAAAGAGGGCGGGAGATGGACACAATCGATCGTATCGGTCTTGGATAATAATACAGCCCTTTCAATACAGTTTTCCAGTTCACGCACATTACCCGGCCATTTATGGGACAAAAATACTTCTATCGCCACTGTGGATATTCTTTTAATATTTTTGCCCATTTCCTTGCTGTATTTCAAAATAAAATGATCTGCCAAAAGTATAATATCGCTGCCTCTTTCGCGCAACGAGGGTAAATATATTGGAAAAACATTCAAGCGGTAAAACAAATCGGCGCGAAAACGTTCCCCTATAATATCTTGTTCTAAATTTCTGTTTGTTGCCGCAATAATGCGCACATTAACATTAACAACCCTTGAAGAGCCCAGCGGTTGAAATCTCTTTTCCTGCAAAACGCGCAAAAGCTTTACCTGAGCAGCAGCGGAAAGCTCTCCTACTTCATCCAGAAAAATCGTCCCTCCGTTGGCCTCTTCAAATCTACCGCGACGCTGCTGCAGTGCCCCTGTAAAAGCCCCTCTTTCATGACCGAAAAGTTCACTTTCAATCAAAGTATCGGGAATGGCCGCACAATTAACCTGCACCATCGGCCCTTTGTGACGGGGAGAATTCATGTGGATTGCTCTGGCGATTAACTCCTTGCCTGTTCCTGTTTCACCGGTGATTAAAACTGTCGTATTGGAATCGGCTACCTGGGCGACTAAACCGAATACTTCCTGCATTGGTTTAGAATGGCCGATAATATCTACCGAAGGCGCACGCTCACTGCCGACAATCTTTTTCAGCCGTTTGTTTTCCTCTTCCAAAGCTCTGATGTGCACGAATTTGGCCATTAATTCCGCAACCGATGAAAGCATCGCCAATTCCTTATCCAGATCTTCCACTTCGCGCGCGACTTTATCGGCGGACAAAACGCCCACAACATGGTCATCATAAATAATGGGAACACAAAGAAAGGCCAGCTCCGATCTGTTTAAGTGACGTCGGGCACCGGTACGGTCTAAAAAATGAGCCGCATGTCCCAGATTAGCCACGGCCATCGGACGCCCTGACTGGGCTACTTCACCGGTAATACCTTCTCCGGGCTTGTATGTTACATCCATTCCCTCGATATTTACATCATGGGCAATATCCAGCCAGACCTCCTTTTTGTCGCGGTCAAAGAGAGATATCATCCCCCGCTGCATTCCCAGACGTAAACTCATTTCCTGTAGAACCTGCTCCAGTTCATCACGCAACTCTGTAGGTTGGGCTAAAATTTTAGCTATTGCGTGCAATGCGGCAAGTTCTTCATAACTATGAATACTCAAATTGTGCTCTTTCTTAGAAAAAGATTTTTTTATACTCTTGCTCATAGACAGTTCGACTAACCATAGATGTATTTTGTAACAAAATTGTACCAATAGCAATCATTTTTTAGCTATTAAGAATAAAGTAGCAAAGAGTGAGCCAAATATGAGTCTTTTTTAATAATTATGCCCGAAAATAGTATGTTCACAAATTATCTGAAGCTCAATCCCGCGACTTGTAATCCCCCCGGCTCCAGCCGGGAGAGGAATGCGTCCCCCGATCAGGTCGAGGGCAGGCTGCACTCGCGGGAAATCGCGTTATCCTCTGCTTCGCGTGATAACCCCGCTAAACTGCGCTTGCGGGATCAATTCCATTTGCGCTNNAAGCTTGGGTCTCATTATTATAGAGAGCCTTCGCTTCCTGCCGGAGGGTGGCTCCACTAAGCAACAAATCAACAAAAGTTAGTTGAAAAATTTTAGCAATCATTCTAGAAAAGCTACACTAATTTGAAAGGAATTTAGATGATATCAAAACGAGCTGAATCATTCACATCTTTCATAGTCATGGATGTCATGGCGAAAGCCGAGGAGTTGGAGCGCAAAGGCGAACATGTTATCCATCTGGAAGTAGGCGAACCTGATTTTTCCACTCCGAAAGTTATCATGCGGGCGGCAACCAGCGCTTTGTCCAATAACAAAACCCGCTACACCCACGCTTTGGGCTTGCTGGAACTGCGTCAGGCTATATGCGACTTCTATTTTAAGGAATACGGCGTTAATATCACATCCGATCAGGTATTAGTTTCCACCGGCACTTCGCCCGCGCTGTTGTTCGCGATGCTGGCCATTTTAGATCATGGCGATGAAGTGATTATTTCCAATCCGCGCTATCCCTGCTATCAAAATTTTATTCTCGCGGCCGGCGGTAAAATTAAAGAAGTTAAAACTTACCCTGAAGAAGGATTTCAGTATCGCCCGCAGGACATTAAAAAGAAACTCTCACCCCGGACAAAGGCGATTCTGATCAATTCACCTTCCAATCCCACCGGCATTGTCATGAGCAAAGACCAATTGCAGAGCATGACTCAGTTTGACAAACAATATATTATCTCGGATGAAATTTATCACGGCCTGGTCTATCAAGGTCGCGCTCACTCTATTTTGGAATTCACGGACAAGGCTTTTGTCATCAACGGATTTTCCAAATTATACGCGATGACCGGCTGGCGTTTGGGCTATTGCATCTTTCCTAAAGAGTTTACTCAAGTCATGCAGCGGATTCATCAAAACTTTATGATTTCCGCCAACGGCTTTATTCAATGGGCAGGCATTGCCGCTCTCACCAAAGCGCAAAAAGATGTGACCAAAATGATAAGAATTTATGATGAACGCCGTAAATACATGCTGGCGCGCTTGAAAGACATGGGCTTTGTAATCCATGTCGAGCCGACCGGCGCGTTTTATGTATTTGCCGACGCGCGGTGTTTTTGCACGGATTCCTATAAAGAAGCGTTTCGAATTATTGAAGAGGTAAAAGTGGGCGTAACTCCCGGCATTGATTTCGGCAGTGCGGGCGAAGGATTTTTGCGCTTTTCTTACGCCAACTCTCTGGAAAATATTAAAGAGGGATTGAACCGGCTGGAAATTTATCTTAGCAAAGATTATTGAGCATTTCTCAGAAAATTATTGGCTGTAGTGCTTTATTTTCTGGCTTTTATTCCGACATTCAGTTCTTGGCTGAACTTAGTCGAACGCTGGTTATGCGAGATTACCGACAAACGTATTCGCCGCGGCACATTCCAGAATGTGGCTGCATTGACAGCAGCAATCAAGAACTATATTGATGTTCATAACCAAAATCCCCATGTGTTCGTATGGACTGCATCCGTGGAACGTATTTTGATGAAAATTATTAAATGTAAAGAAACGTTGGACGCACTACACTAGCAGCTTTTTCTAATTCCGTTGTTAAGGCTGAAAAAGTGTAGTATGCGTCGGAGAGGCAGGTTAAAATGGAACATCATCTACCGGTGTGCTGCCATTATTGGAGTTCACAGGCGCGGCCTCTAAAGATGATTCTTCTGTTTTGTTCTGACCTTTGGAATCGAGCATTTGCATATTGGCAGCTATAATTTCTGTAGTGAAACGTTTAACACCATCCTTATCCTCCCACGAACGGGTTTGAATCCGCCCTTCCACGAAAATAAGTTTGCCTTTAACTAGATAGTTCCCGCATATCTCGGCTAGCTTTCCAAAAGTAACTATTCTATGCCACTCCGTTTTTTGAACTTTTTCTCCGTTTTTATCTTTCCATTGTTCGTCCGTGGCTAAATTAAAATTTGTTATCATTGTGCCATCGGGCGTATAACGAACTTCCGGATCTTTACCCAGTCTGCCAATCAATATTGCCTTGTTTACCATTTTACACCCCCTATTGATAAATCTTCACTATGATACATAACATCATCGCTTGTGGCAAACTAATTTTGTGTAGAAAATTTAAAATAAAGTATTATTCACCATATAACATTATACAATCACAATCATGCTTGACTATTTAACAAAATAAATATATTCAAACAAACTTTATAAAAGTGGAGAAATCATGGAAGATAATGATCTTTTAAAGGTTCGCCTGGAAAAAATAGCGGCCTTAAAAGCAGCCGGGGTTGATTTATATCCCAACGATATCCATCCCCAAAATACAACAGCAGAATTATTCGCTCAGTTTGGCAATTCCGACGGTGAAGCTTTGGCGCAGTTAACAAATAGGTTCTCTATCGCCGGGCGTTTAATGGCCATACGTAATTTTGGTAAGGCGGCATTTGTCAAAATCCAAGACCGTAAAGGACAAATCCAAGGTTACGTAGCTAAAAATATGCTGGGCGAAAACGATTTTTTCGTTTTCAAAAAACTGGATATTGGTGATATTATTTATATTTCCGGAAAACTCTTTCGCACTAAGACCCATGAATTGACCATAGAAGCGCATGATTTACGTCTCTTGTCTAAGGCGATACACCCACTTCCGGAAAAGTGGCATGGCCTGACTGATGTGGAAACAAGATACCGTCAAAGGCACCTTGATTTAATATCCAACCCGGACGTTAAAGAAATTTTTTACAGGCGAAGCCGGATTATCCAGCTTATTCGACAATTTATGGATAATCAGGATTTTTTGGAAGTGGAAACACCGATGATGCAGCCACGCGCCGGCGGTGCTGTAGCTCGTCCCTTTAAAACCCATCATAATTCTTTAGATATGGATCTATACTTACGCATTGCGCCTGAACTTTATTTAAAACGTCTTGTTACCGGTGGAATGGAAAGAGTCTATGAAATTAACCGGAACTTTCGCAACGAAGGTATTTCCACTTTTCATAACCCGGAATTTACAATGATAGAATTTTACATGAGTTACGCTACTTATGAAGATTTGATGTCTTATACTGAAGAGTTGTTTGCTTTTATCGCTACCAATATATTTGGTGGGTTGAAATTTAATTATCAGAATACAGAAATAGATTTGACCCCGCCCTGGCGGCGCATCTCTGTAAAAGAAGCTCTCGTACAAATAGCAGGCATGGAGCCGGCCGTGTTGGAAAATCAAGTCCAAGCTTTAGCCTTTGCTCAAAAAACAGGCTGCAAGGTCAAAGACACCGATTCCTTAGGGAAGGTTTTAATGGCTATTTTTGATGAAGTTGTGGAAAAAAAACTTATCCAACCTACATTTGTAACCGATTATCCGGTGGCCGTTTCCCCACTTTCGAGGAGATCAAACAGTGATCCTGATATTGTCGATCGCTTTGAGTTGTATATTTACGGACGGGAAATAGCCAATGCCTTTTCCGAATTGAATGACCCTACCGATCAAAGAGAAAGATTTATGCAACAATTACAGGAAAGAGAAGCTGGTGATGACGAAGCTCACGAAATGGACGAAGATTACATCCGAACATTGGAATACGCTATGCCGCCTACAGCCGGCGAAGGCATTGGCATTGACCGCCTGGTAATGCTTTTTACCGATTCATCTTCTATCAGAGACGTTATTTTATTTCCGCTACTGAGAGCTAAACAGGAATATTAACTAATATTTTCTAAAAAATCAGATTGGTCTTGAATACAGGATATAATATTTTGATACCTTATGAGCTTTTTATAAGTAGACGTTATTTAAGTGCAAAGCGCAAACAAATATTTGTTTCGATCATTACGTTTATATCGATCTTTGGCATTTTTTTGGGTGTAGCGGCCTTGATTATTGTTCTGGCGGTTATGAATGGATTTGAAGAGGATTTACGCACAAAAATTTTGGGCACTAAATCCCATATTGAACTAACAACTGATATGACCGGCCCCATGAAAGATTATCAAAAAGTTCGCGAACGAATTGCGGATACAGAAGGAGTTGTTGCGTCCACGCCATTTATTTACAGCCAGGCAATGATCCGCAACGGTAATGGCGTTACCGGCGTAATTATTCGTGGGTTGGATACTCAAAGCGCTTTTAAAGTAATCAATTTGGGGAAAATTAAAGAAGGCAGTATTGAATATCTCAACAAAATTCCTCCTGGACTTTCTCTGAATTATAGAAAAGAAAGTGTGCCGCCAGATGGAATTGTCATCGGTAAGGAAATGGCCAGAAATCTTGGTATTTATCTTCACGATACTATCACAATAATTTCGCCGGTGAGTATTTCCACGCCCATGGGCATGATGCCCCGCATGAAAAAATTTATTGTTGTTGGTATCTTTGAATCCGGATTTTACGAATACGATTCGACACTGGCTTATTTATCTTTACATAGCTGTCAGGATTTTTTGCAAATGGGTGATACCGTTACTGGACTTGATATAAAAGTCGACGATATTTACAAGGCAGATAGTATTGCCCGAAAAATTCAAAGCAAATTGGGTTTTCCCTTTTGGGCGCAAAACTGGATGCAAATGAATAAGAATTTTTTTTCCGCTTTAAAACTGGAGAAACGCGTCATGTTTATTATTCTGAGCTTAATTGTTCTTGTCGCCGCGTTTAATATAATCAGCGCATTGATAATGATTGTAATGGAAAAAAACAAGGATATTGCCATTCTGAAATCAATGGGGGCAACTTCCCGCAGCATTATGAAAATATTTATTTATCAAGGTATGATTATCGGTGTTATCGGCACGGCTCTGGGATGTGTTGCTGGCGTAACTGTAGCTTTAAATGTTCAGAAAGTATCGCTTTTTGTGGAGAAGATTTTCCACTTCAAGATTTTACCCGGTGATGTTTATTATTTAAGTGAACTTCCATCCAAGGTTAACTATGGTGATGTTGTTATCATTGTTATCGGTACGCTGCTCATTTGTTTCTTATCAACAATTTATCCCTCTTTAAGGGCTTCCAAGTCAGATCCGGCTGAAGCCTTAAGATACGAATA
>PLMV01000146.1:504-3264 GCA_003141615.1 Syntrophaceae bacterium | reverse complement strand
ACCTTATTGATTCTTTCTTTAGCGATTTGCGATATGTGCAGAAGTCCTTCCGTTCCGGGCAAAATTTCAACAAACGCACCGAAATCTACAATCTTCTTGACTGTGCCACGATAAATTTTCCCGACTTCGGCCTCTTCGGTCAGCCATTTAACCATCATCACAGCGCGTGACGCTGCCTCGGCATCACTGGACGCAATGGTTACAGTTCCGTCATCTTCGACATCAATGGTAACCCCGGTTTCGCTGATAATCTGACGTATATTTTTACCGCCCGACCCAATAACGTTTCTCACCTGATCCACTTTTACTTTTACCGTTGTGATACGGGGAGCGTATTGTGATATATCCGGCCTCGGCGCGGAGATAGTTTCGCGCAGCTTACCGATAATGAAAATCCGGCCTTCACGAGCCTGATCCAGAGCNNTTTTCCGTACCGCAGACTTTGAAATCCATATCACCGGCATGGTCTTCATCGCCTAAAATATCGGTCAAGATTACTACATCGTCTCCTTCTTTTAAAAGCCCCATGGCAATTCCGGCAACAAAGTCTTTCATTGGCACGCCTGCATCCATCATGGAAAGTGTTCCGCCGCAAACCGTGGCCATTGATGACGAACCGTTGGAAGAAAGAATCTCCGAAACAATCCTGATTGTGTAGGGGAATGTTTCCGGTGACGGTAAGACAGGCACTAAAGCTTTGCGCGCTAAAGCGCCGTGACCGATTTCTCTTCTGCCGGGACTGCGCTGACCTTTTGCCTCGCCCACACTGTATGGCGGGAAATTATAATGAAGCATGAAAGATCTCATCTCTTCGCCGCCGATAAAATCTATCCGCTGTTCATCCGCGGAAGTCCCTAGAGTAACAACGGCCAGGGCCTGCGTCTCACCCCGGTTAAATAAAGCCGAACCATGAGTGCGGGGCAAAACACCGACTTCAGAACTAATGGGCCGGATATCTTTCGACGTCCTTCCGTCAATACGCCTTTTCTCATTGATAATCATACCGCGCAAAATACTGCTTTCTAATTCTTCGATAATACCGGCGACTTTTTTACAAAGCGCGGCATCGTCTCCGCCGATTGATTTGATAACATTTTCACGCACCTCACCAAGTTTGCTGTAGCGTTCCAACTTGCGCGGCATACTGTAGCCTTCTTTAAGGCCAGCCAATGCTTCGCTTTTGACATGGGCAGTCAGTTCTTCATCCTTAACTATTTGGGCAACCGGCCTTTTGATTTTACCAATGGCCTCGCGCATTTTATCCTGCAGATCAATTACCGGACGAATTGCTTCCAAACCGAATTGAATGGCATCAACGATTACATTTTCGGCGACTTCTTTGGCATCGCCTTCCATCATCACCAGTTCGACATCGTAGTCCTTACCTGATTTGCCCGGCGTCACTTTTCGACCGACCATAAAAATGTTAATTTCACTTTCCGAAATTTGGTCCGAAGACGGATTACAAATGAACTGGCCGTTAATCAGGCCTACGCGCACACCGGCTATCGGTCCTTTAAAGGGAATGTTCGATATTTCCAAAGCAACCGAAGCTCCGAGCATCGCCGTAACAATGGAATCATTTTCTTTATCCAAGGAAAGCACCGAGGCCACCAACTGCGTCTCCGAATAGTATCCCTTGGGGAACAATGGGCGTATTGCCCGATCGATCAGACGGGACGTCAATATTTCGCGTTCGTTAGGACGACCTTCGCGCTTAAAAAATCCACCGGGAATTTTTCCCGCGGCAAAAGTCATTTCTTGATAATCCACGGTTAGGGGCAGAAAGTCCACTCCGTCACGTATGCTTTTTAATGAAACTGCCGTAACCAAAACAACTGTATCACCGTAGTGAACCAGTATCGCCCCATCAGCTTGCGCGGCAACATAATCCGCTTTCAGGGAAATATTTCGCCCGGCGAAATCTGCACTAAATATAGTACTCATAAATTTTTCCTCCATTTTATTTTTAAGTGCCAGCCATAGAAATTCAAGGGCGAAACGCAAAAGCTAACAGCCGCAGGCGTGTTATGTATGCCGCTTACGGTCAGGTTAACTTATGTCTTCCGCCCTTGAATAATTTATTTATTTTCTTAGGCCTAGCCGTTTAATAACATTTCTGTATCTTTCTATGTCATTATCTTTAATGTAATTGAGAAGCCTTCTTCTCTGACCGACCAGTTTGAGCAGGCCACGGCGTGAATGATGATCTTTTTTATGCGCTTTAAAATGCTCCGTCAAATATTCTATTCTGGCGCTTAAAAGAGCAATCTGGACTTCGGGGGATCCCGTATCCTTTTCATGAAGCCGATAATCTGAAATTACTGTTTTCCTTTTTTCCAAAGTTAACACGCTTTTTCCTCCTTTATAATTAAATCCTTGTTTATCTTAAATTTATTCTCATTTGCTAATATTGTTAAATACTCTGACAATCTTGGCCGCCTGCCTTTTTCCATCGAATTCAGAGAATTTATTTACCGGCGCCACCATTTTCGCAACAGCCAAAAGATACCCGCTGCTACTGATGAATTTTACCATATCTCCAGCTTTAAGAAAAGGGAGATCATGCTCCTTCATCATTTCCACAGAAGGTTGCCATCCATTACGCAGTTTTGCTGCAGAATGATCTTCCAGTTCAATTGAAGTCAGCAAAGGCAATAGTTCCGCCATCGGCAATATTTTTTCTAAAAGTTTATTTTTTTTATCATTATCCTCATAATTGTTCAGAGAAACGGCCATTTCTTCGGAAAAATAACCGCT
>PLMV01000146.1:0-498 GCA_003141615.1 Syntrophaceae bacterium | reverse complement strand
ATACTATGAATTTTTACCTCTCGCGGCTCCATATCTAAAAGAACACCTTTTCTCGCCCATTTATACAAAGGTTTGCCGCAATATTTAACCGCGGAATAGGCAGGAGGAACCTGTTTAATTGTTCCCACCATCTGCGCCATTGCCGCCCTTATTTCTTCTTCCGTAACAAAATTATCGGATTGGCTGATAATTTTTCCTTCGATATCTAAAGTGTCAGTTTTCACACCCAGCAACATTGTCGCCAGGTATTCTTTGTCTTCGCCAGTTAGAAAACCGGCCAACTTCGTAGCCTCATTCAAACATACCGGAAGCACTCCCGTAACCATGGGATCAAGCGTTCCGGTGTGGCCCGCTTTCTTTACACCTAATATTTTCTTCACTTCACTGACAACATCATGCGAAGTCTTACCCGCCGGCTTGTCAATGATTATCACTCCATCCATCATAAATATTATAATTCCCTTATCGCTTTAATAATCTGCGATTTAATTGATTCAA
>PLMV01000210.1:4327-13398 GCA_003141615.1 Syntrophaceae bacterium | reverse complement strand
CAAAAGTTGTTTGAGCTTATGTCCCATGCCGGCAACAAAAAAGATATTATTTTTATCGAAGCGGGAAAAGATATCACCTACGGCTCATCCGTTTATCTGGATGCCCTGTCTTTGGCACAATATTTAGATGCCGGTTTACTGATAGTGGCCAGCGGCAATGAGGACACAATTTTCGACGACATTATCTTTTTAAAGAAGCGTGTCCAGATGGAGAAAGTAACTCTGCGGGGCATCATCATCAATAAAGTCGCCAACATTAGTGAATTCAATGATATTTACCTGCCCAAAATAAAACAATTGGACGTAAACGTGTTGGGCGTGATTCCCTATTATAAAGAATTGCCTTTCTTCTCCGTGAACTATCTGGCTGAGCGGTTGTTTGCCAAAATTATTGCGGGAGAAAATAACTTAAACGGCATAGTGGAAAATGTATTTATCGGCTCGGTTTCTGTAAGCGCCGCTTGCAAAGAACCTGAATTCCAAACGAAAAACAAAATTGTTATCACCAGCGGCGACCGCAGTGACATGATTGTTGCGGCTTTAGACAGCCAGTCGACAGCTGTTGTCCTGACGAATAATATTTTGCCGCAATCTAATATTATTGCCAAAGCCGAAAAGATGTGCATTCCCCTGCTTTTGGTTTCTCTGGATTCCTACCAGACGGCCAAACAAATAGATGCTCTGGAGGCGCTGCCCACAAAAGATGATAAAGAAAAAATCGCTCTGATTGAAAAGATGATCAGCGAGCATGTGGATATTAAAAAACTTCAGTTGGAGAAATAATTCACCGCATAACAAAAAACCAACAGAGCCAAGAGTGAGGCATGAAACAAAATTATGCCGATGCCTACTACAACAGGGTTGTGAGGAAGCCGACAACGACGTCAACAAAAATAGCTCTTTGATTAAAAATTGTATTATTGGGAGGCTGTTCAAAAATGTTCAGATGCAAGGCGCGCAAAAACCGAACCGCGAGGCGTATAACCTAAAGGTCACACGTATGGGTACGTTGAGCGGTGCGGTTTGCAGCGCAACAAAGCATATGAGCGTTCGCGTGACCTTCAGGTTATTTCAACCGCCTCTATTTATGATATTTTCTGACAACGGCGGTTATTACACCGGCAATGCGCAGATTAGTTTGCGGTATGATCGGGGGATATTTAGGATTTGCCGCTTCAAGAGTCACCGTTTTCCCCTTTTTGCAGAAATACTTCATCGTCCAGTTGCCGTCCACTTCGGCCAGAATTATATCGCCGTTTTTGGGCTCTTTATTTTTTTCAACAATAACCAAATCTTTCTCCCTGATCCCCGCATCGATCATGGAGTCGCCGGTGACGGAAAGAAGAAATGATGTTTCCGGATGCCTGACCAGATATTCGTCGAAAGAGATAATACCCCGCAGCTCTTCTTCCGCAGGCGAAGGAAATCCCGCGCAAACTTCTCCGGCAAGCGTTAAAGCAAGCGAATTGCGCACCGGCAATAAAAATCCTTTGGCATCTTTTTGCAAAATTCCGGCGGATAATAATTTATTTACCCAAAAGTGAACAACACTCTTGGACCGTACTCCAATAATTTCAGCAATTTCCGAATATGTCGGCATACGCCGGTTTTCGCGGAAAAAGGCAGTGATTTTTTTCTCCACATCCTGTAAAGTTCTCTTGACTTTCATGAAATACATGATATAGAACGATCGTTCTATTGTCAAGAGAAATTAATGAGACTCCAATTCCGAAAGCGAAGCGCAGCGGAATTGGTTAGTCGAATTATCCCTGAGCGGAGCGAATGGGATTTGAGACTCGCTGACTATAGGAAGCGTTAGTCGTAATGAGGCTTAAACTTCAAAAGCAAAGCGCATTGAAGTTTTTTAGCCGAATTATCCAATAGCCAAAGGCTATTGGAAACTATCCCGCGCAAAGCGCAGGGAAATGAGACTCAAGCTTCATAAACAAAGTTAGCTTAATCGCTTCGGAGGGGTTTTGAACGAAAAACTGATAACATTTCTGGCAACGGGATTCGGCTCCGGTCTTTCGCCTTTTGCTCCCGGAACTATGGGTACGCTGGTCGGTGTTGTGATTTGCCTCCTTTGCTTGCCTCTGCCCTGGCCCATGCGCTTACTGATCGTAATTGCTTTATCGGCTTTATCTATTTATATCGCCCAACAGGCGGAAATAATTTATCAAAAGAAAGATGACCAGCGTATAGTTATTGATGAAATTATCGGGATTCAGATAACAATGCTGCCGGTGGCGATAACCGTCCTGCATCTTTGCGTTGGCTTTGTTCTTTTTAGAATTTTTGATATTTTAAAACCTTTTCCCATCAACAATCTGCAGAGATTGCCCGGCGGATGGGGCGTTGTGATTGATGATGTTGCCGCCGGAATTTACGCCGGAGTGGTTTTGTGGCTATTTGTATATTTGTTCAAATTTTGATAATTTATTTGTCAGCTTTGTAAAATGTTTCAGAGGCAAGGCGCGCAAGCCGTGAGGAGTGAGACGTATTTTTTTTATACGTCGCAGCGACGAACGACGTAGCGCAACACAGCATATGGACATTTTACAATGCTGAAGGGGTGTTATGAAAATAGGTGTCTTAACAATCGGCAATGAATTAATGAGCGGGCGCATCGCCGACGCTAATGCTTCGTTTATCGCGCGGAAAATTAATTTACAGGGCTGGAGCGTGGAAGCAATAATGTCCGTGGGAGATGATTTAGCGTCTATTAAAAATCGTCTGGATTATCTGCTTTCCATGACAGATGCCGTAATCTGTTCCGGGGGATTGGGGCCTACTGCCGACGATATTACCACCTCCGCGATCGCTCAGGCTTTCGGCCTGCCTCTATATACTGATGAAAATGTTCTGACTTATATTAAAGACATCTTCACCAAATTCAATTTGTGTTGGGTGGAAAATAACGCCAAGCAGGCCATGTTCCCGCAGGGAGCGGAAGTAATCCCCAATTTAAGAGGCACGGCGCCGGGATTCTTATTGCCTGTTAAAAAGAAACTGATTTTTGTTATTCCCGGAGTTCCCGCCGAAGCGAAAATAATGATGACTGAGGGAGTCATTCCCGCTTTGCGCAAACACTTTCCGCAAAACGAACAATATGTCACCAAACAAACCATCAAGACCTTCGGACTTTCGGAAGCCGCCGTTGATGACAAGCTAAAGGATATTGATTTTGATTCCATGGGTGTGAGCGTCGGATTTTACCCTGTGTTTCCTGAAAATCATATTGTTTTAATAGCGCGCCAAAAAACGCCTGAAGAAGCGCAAATAAATCTGCAAAAGGCACAGGATGAAGTTACCGCCCGCCTGCAAGAATTTATTTTTTCCTACGGAGAAAAAACTCTGGAAGAAGTGATTGCCGGTCTTTTGACAGAGAAGAAACTGACCATCGCGGTAGCGGAATCATGCACGGGAGGACTGATTACTAATCGCCTCACTGATGTTTCCGGCAGTTCGGAATATCTCGAACGCGGCCTGGTGACTTACAGCAACGCGGCCAAAATCAGTATGCTGGGTGTTCCCGCTGAAGTAATTGAAAATCATGGCGCGGTAAGCGAAGAAACGGCGCGTTTAATGGCCGAAGGCGTGCGGAAAATTGCCGGAACTGATTTAGGTCTTTCTTCTACCGGCATTGCCGGACCAACTGGCGGAACTAAAGAAAAACCTGCGGGCACTGTTTATATTGCGCTGGCCGACGCTAAACAGACAATTTGCCGCCATTACGCTTTTCGCTGGGATCGCGTAAGAAACAAGCATGTCTTTTCCGAAACGGCTTTAATGATGTTGAAAAACTTTTTACAGGGAAAAGGTTAGTGCATGGCAGATTCCGAAAAAAATATCCGCGCCTTTCTGGCTATTGACCCCCCGGAAGATATTTTGCAGGCAATGTCCCGCCTGCAGGAGAAATTAATGCGGGAGATCGGCGGCCGGATCAGTTGGACAAAACCGCAGGGTCAGCATCTGACCTTAAAGTTTTTCGGTGATATTTCAACGGAGGATGTAAAAAATATTTGCTCTGCTGTGCAAAACCGGGTAACTTCAGAACCATCTTTGAATTTGAAAATTGAAAAGCTGGGCGTGTTTCCTGATGCCCGCAGGCCGCGGGTAATCTGGTGCGGTGTGACGGGCGATGTGGAAAATCTTTCCGTCCTGCAAAGACAACTGGATAGTGATTTTGCGGGCATCTGTTTCCCCGGGGAAGACCGGCCTTTTCAGGCGCATTTGACCTTAGGCCGGATTAAGGACTCGCGTGGTTTGACAGGAATCAACGAAGCCTTGAAGAAATACAGCGCATTTGCCGCCGGGGAATTTAACTGCACGGAATTGATTTTGTTTCAGAGCAAACTTTCCCCGCAGGGAGCAGTTTATACAAAACTGGCGGAATTTGCTTTAGGTGGAAAATAAGGGCGAAGTATTTTGCATAGAGGAATGAAGCTGCAAATTGCAAACAAACAATGAAAATATAAAAAAATAACAGGGTGAAGGAGGTTATTGTATTATGTGTGCAGATATGGACAGATCAAAAGCCATGGATTTGGCAATTACGCAGATAGAAAGGCAGTTTGGCAAGGGATCGATTATGAAACTGGGCGGTTCGGAACGGGTGGCTGATGTTCCGGCAATTTCCACCGGCTCACTCAGTTTGGATATAGCACTGGGAACGTTCGGCGTCCCGCGCGGCAGAGTTGTGGAAATTTATGGGCCGGAATCCGGCGGCAAAACCACTCTAGCTCTGCACATCGTTGCCGAAGCGCAAAAGAAAAACGGCATTGCGGCTTTTATCGATGCCGAACACGCACTGGATGTGACCTATGCAAAAAAAATCGGTGTGAATACCGATGAACTCTTAATTTCTCAGCCGGACTCGGGTGAACAGGCGCTGGAAATTGCGGAGACACTTGTGCGTAGTGGCGCATTGGATGTTCTGGTGGTTGATTCCGTAGCGGCGCTGGTGCCCAAAGCGGAACTCGAAGGCGAAATGGGCGATGCCCAAATGGGTTTACAGGCCAGACTTATGTCGCAGGCACTGCGTAAACTTACCGGCAGCATCAGTAAATCCAAAACAACTGTGATTTTCATCAATCAATTGCGCATGAAAATCGGCGTCTTCTTCGGCAATCCGGAAACGACAACCGGCGGCAACGCCCTGAAATTTTATTCATCTCAACGCCTTGACATCCGCAAGATGACTTCCATCAAAAACGGTCAGGAAGTGATCGGTTTTAGAACCAAAGTTAAAGTTGTAAAAAATAAGCTTGCTCCTCCTTTCAGGGAAGCTGAATTCGATATTATCTTTGGCGAAGGCATTTCGCGCGAAGGCGACGTGCTTGATCTGGCGGCGGACAACGGCATCATCGAAAAAAGCGGTTCCTGGTATTCCTACAAGGGCGATAGAATAGGTCAGGGACGCGACAATTCCCGCATATTTTTAAAAGAAAATCCGGATGTTATGGCGGCAGTGGAAAATGATGTCCGCGCAAAGCTGGGCATCGTGGCTAAAGAACAGGAAGAATAATGTGAAAGTCTTAGATTTGGCGGCAGCCAAACAAAAAGCGTATCGCCTTTTGTCCATGCGGCCGCATTCGGAAAAAGAGCTGGAAAAGAAACTGCGGGAAAAAGGTTTTCCCGCAGTTGTCATTAAAGAAACGCTGGAAAAACTCCACGATTTGAAGTATCTCAATGACGCGTCTTTCGCCACCGGGTGGGCGCGTAATCTGGCGGCAAATAAACTCTGGGGCAATCGAAAAATAATCGCCAGTTTACAGGAGAAAGGCATCGCGGCGCAATTAATTGATGACGCGATCGCCGCTGCCCGGCAGGAAATCCCGGAAGAAGACGCGATTGCGATTTTAGTCAAAAAAAAGTCAGCCAAAAAGAAGCCGGCTGCTTTTGATATAAAAGAAAAGCATAAAATTTTTCAAAGCTTGGCGGGGCGAGGTTTCCCGCCGGGTTTGATTTTAAATAAATTGGGAAAGGCAGCGGAGGAAGAGTTCAATGGTGAAAACGGGTGACGCGATACGGGAAAGTTTTTTAAAATATTTTGCGGGTAAGGGGCATACGCAGGTCACAAGTTCAGCGCTGATCCCCAAAGATGACCCTACCCTTCTCTTCACCAATGCCGGCATGGTGCAATTTAAAAATTCTTTTTTAGGTTTGGAGAATCGCGGCTACACGCGGGCGGTCTCCTGCCAGAAATGTGCGCGCGCCGGAGGCAAGCACAACGATCTTGAAAATGTCGGCGTTACCGCGCGCCATCATACTTTTTTTGAAATGCTCGGCAATTTTTCTTTCGGTGATTATTTTAAAGAAGAAGCCATTGCCTGGGCGTGGGAATATTTAATCGACGTCGTTAAGCTTCCCAAAGATAAACTTTGGGTCACAATTTATAAGGATGACAATGAGGCTTATGACATCTGGAATAAAAAGATGAAAGTGCCCAAAGACCGCATTGTCCGCATGGGAGAAAAAAGCAATTTCTGGATGATGGGGGAGACTGGCCCCTGCGGTCCCTGCTCCGAAATAATTTACGATCAGGGCGAAGGCACCGGCTGCGGCCGACCCGAATGCGATATTCATTGCGACTGCGACCGCCACATGGAAATCTGGAATCTTGTTTTTACCCAATATGATCGCGATGAAAACGGAAAGCTAAATCCGCTGGCCAAACCCAGCATCGATACAGGCATGGGACTCGAGCGGCTCACCGCTGTTATTCAAGGTGTAAAGAGCAATTACGATACGGACTTGTTCGCCCCCATCATCAGCTTTATGGAAAAAACTTCCGGCAAGATCTACGGCAAAAACGCGGATAATGATGTCTCCATCCGGGTCATTGCCGATCACAGCCGCGCGGTAACTTTTTTAATCGGCGACGGCATCATGCCCAGCAATGAAGGCCGCGGTTATGTGCTGCGGCGTATCCTGCGCCGGGCGGCGCGCCACGGAAAAATGCTCGGCATTAATAAACCTTTCCTTCATCAGAGCGCGCAGGTGGTCATTGATATGATGAAGGGCATTTATCCCGATCTGGTGGAGAAGGCCTCTTACATCACCAAAGTCATTCTCAATGAAGAACAGCGTTTTATGGAAACACTCGACGCGGGACTGCGCATTCTGAATGAAGAAACAGAAGCACTGAAAAAAAAGGGGATCTATGTTATCCCTGGTTCGGTGGTGTTTGGACTCTACGGTACTTCTGGATTCCCTACAGATTTAACAGCAGATATTGTCAAGAAGGATGGCTTTACTCTGGATATGGATGGATTTAATGCCGAGATGGAAAAGGAAAGAGAAAGAGCGCGAGGCGCATGGAAAGGAAGCGGCGAGGAAGCGATTGCGGAATGTTATTTAAAGGCTTCGAGTTCGGGAATTGTTACTGAGTTTTGCGGCTATGAAGGCTTGATCAAAGACGAGGCGAAAGTCATGGCGATCTTCGTGAACGGCAAACCGGCAGACAGTGCGCGCGAAGGACAGAAGGCGGAAATTGTTCTGGATACTACATCCTTTTACGGCGAATCCGGCGGACAGGCAGGCGACACAGGCTATTTGGAAGGTGCCGGTTTTGGCTTTACCGTTTTGGATACCAAAAAGCCTGTAGAAAAATTCATTGTGCATAAAGGCATTGTTCAAAAAGGAAAAATAAAAGTCGGCGATGCGGCGCAGTTGATCGTTGATGAAGAAAAACGAAAAGCCATTGCCGCCAATCATTCCGGCACACACATTTTGCAGGCGGCGCTCAAAGCCGTGCTGGGCGATCATATCAAACAATCCGGTTCGCAGGTTAACGCGGCAGGACTGCGCTTTGACTTCACTCATTTTTCCAAAATCAGCAATGACGAGATGCAGCGGATTGAAGAAATTGCCAACGACATGATCCGCAAAAATCTGAATGTGAAAACGGAAGTCTGCGCGCTCGAAGACGCGCTCAAGACCGGCGCGACCGCTGTGTTTGATGAAAAATATGGCGCGACTGTCCGTATCGTGAAAATAGGCGAGATGAGCATGGAACTTTGCGGCGGCACGCATGTACAGCGCACCGGCGATATCGGTTTGCTGAAAGTTGTTCATGAATCGGCCATTGCCGCGGGCGTGCGTAGAATAGAAGCGGTCACCGGCAAGGAAGCGCTAACGCATGTGCAGAAGGCGGAAGAAGAACTCAAGAAGGCCGCCGGATTATTTAAAGCCAATCCCCTGGAACTTTTTGACCGCGCCGAAAAGCTGCTCAAGCATGCCAAAGATCTGGAAAAAGAAATTGAAGCCCTCAAGGGAAAAATCGCCGCCAAAGATTCCGGCGATCTCATCAGCCAGGCAAGGGACATCGGCGGCGTGAAAGTGCTGGCAGTGGAAGTAAGCATTGCCGACGCCAAGACAATGCGCGACTTCGGCGATAAACTGCGCGACAAGATGGAATCGGGCATCATCCTGCTGGGCAGTAAGGCCGGCGAAAAAGCATTGCTGTTGTGCATGGTAACAAAAGATTTAGCCGGAAAATATCACGCCGGAAATATCATTAAGGAACTCGCGCCGCTTGTCGGCGGCAGCGGCGGCGGCAGACCTGACATGGCGCAGGCTGGCGGCACCCATCCGGAAAATTTAAGCAAGATATTTCCTGCTTTGGAAAAATTATTGATAAAATAGGATAAATACGTATATTACTTTTTGTCATTTCCGACCTGATCGGGCGTAGTGCCCCCTAGTGACCTCGATGTGACCCCACGGTGACCTTCAGGTTATTTAGGTTATTAGGTTATTCAGGGTAAATCCAGTTCTTGGGGATGCATTTTAGCGATAGAATTTGTTTCAAAACCTTTCAAATAGACAATTTCTACTTAATTGAAAGGAGGATTAATTAATATGCGCATATCAGTTATCCTTGCACATCCTGACCCCGAAAGCTTCAATCACGCCATTGCGCAGACGGCGGTTGACGCACTAAAAGCGAACGGGTATAGAGTCTTCTTTCACGATCTATATCAAGAAAAATTTGATCCGCGACTAAACCTCGAAGAATTAGCCAAAGACGCGATCTTGCCAGCCGTAATAAGAAAACATTGTGATGA
>PLMV01000210.1:0-4312 GCA_003141615.1 Syntrophaceae bacterium | reverse complement strand
CTGGTTTTCAATACATCCAACACAGAAACCCAAAGAGAAAAAGATGTTTTTGGCGATCCGCTGGAGACTATCTGGAAAAATTGTATCTTCGGCCTCTGCGGCATCACCAACTTTCACCGACGAATGTTCAATGTCATTGTCACAAGCACAGAAGACCAACGCAGGGATTGGCTAATTGATGTTGAAAAAGATATTCATACTTTCTTTCCCAAAATTACAAGCTAAATATTGCCGGATGAGGACAACGAAAAGAGAAAGGAGACTCATTTATGACGAAGCCTAAAGAAGTCGAAGGAAAAACAAATAAATTTCTTTCCGGCAAGACGGCAATTGTTACCGGCGCGAGTTCGGGCATCGGGCGTGCTACGGCTTTGACACTGGCGCAGGCGGGCGCGGCGGTGGTGCTTCACGCCCGGCGCAAAGATAGAATTACGAAGGTTGCTTCGGATATTCAGGCACAAGGCGGCAGGGCTTATGCTGTCGCGGGCGATGCAAGTTCCGTCTCTGATATTGATAAATTGCTGGAGCGCACACTGAGTTGGAAGGAAGGCGGCGGCAAGTACGACATCGTTGTAGTCAATGCCGGACGAGGATTGGCAGGCAGCACACTTTTAAGCGATAATTCTCAATGGCAGGAACTATACCAACTCAATGTTATTGGCGCCGCCTATCTAATGCGCTGTGCGGCCAAGTATTTAATCGGACGCAAAAGCGGCGATATTGTGGCTATCGGTTCTGTTGTGGGACGAAACATATCGCCCTTCAGCGCGTTTTACGGCTCCAGCAAATTCGCCATCGGCGCGATCGCGGAAGGCCTGCGTCAGGAAGTCTGCGCGCATGGCGTGCGCGTGTCTCTGGTTATGCCGGGTATCGTAATAAGCGAATTTCAGAAAGTGGCCGGTTACAGCGAAGAAAATTTCTACAAAGGAATTGATCATATGGGCAAATTGCTGGAGCCGCAGGCTATTGCCGACGGCATTTGCTGGCTGCTCACCCAACCGCCGCATGTGAATGTGAGCGAGATTATGATTAGGCCGACGGGGCAGAACTATCCCTGATTCCATTTAAATCAAAGCGCTCTCTGTGTTGGCAGCGTCGTCGGCTTCCTCAACGTATAACCTGAAGGTCACACGTTTTCATATACGTCTCCGGGGCCTCCTCCTTGCCGCCTTGATATCATCTTTTGATTTAAATGGAATATAGCTACAAGATGCAATTGCGACCTACGGAAAAGTAGGCCTCATTCCTCAGGTTTTGCGCGCCTTGCCTCTGGCACATTTTACAAAGTCGCCGGTGCATGCCTGAGAATGTAATGAGCAAAGCAATCTCATAAATATCAGAACATATTTAGATTGCCACGTTCACTGTCATGAACTCGCAATGACAAATAAGGTAAGAACACATTATGAACATCACCGCGAAAGAAATCAGCAAACGCTTGCAAAAAATGGGGGATAAGGAAGACGCACTTTTTCTACAGGGATTTTTCAAAACCGGCGTCGGGCAATACGGCGAAGGAGATATTTTTCTGGGCATTCGCGTTCCGGCAATACGGAAGCTCGCCAAAGAATACAAAAATCTGCAACTCAAAGAAATCTTATCACTGCTGAAATCTCCTTATCACGAGGTTAGGCTATTCGCGCTCATCTTGTTTGTTAACGCCTTTGCCCAAAGTGATGAAACAATACAGAAGAAAATATATGACCTGTATGTGGCAAACACCAGATACATCAACAACTGGGATCTGGTTGATATCTCCGCGCCCAATATTGTGGGAGCGTTTTTGCTCACGAAAAGCAGAAAGCCTCTTTATCAACTGGCAAAATCAAAGACTCTCTGGGAGCGGCGCATTGCCGTGCTTGCTACTTTCTATTTCATCAAAAACAATCAATTCGCGGATGCTCTCAAGATCGCCGGAATTTTACTGCAAGATAAAGAAGATTTAATTCACAAGGCTTCCGGTTGGATGCTGCGCGAAGTCGGCAAACGGGATATTGCGTGTGCGGAATCGTTTTTACAAAAGCATTGCCGGGTAATGCCCCGAACTATGCTGCGTTACGCGATAGAAAGATTTGCCCCATCAAAAAGACGCAAGTATCTGGATGGAGGATGAGTATGTTAAGAATAGATAACTATTTTGGAAAGGATAGACAACATGGAAATGAAGTATGATATTACATTGGGCGGAAATAAAAAGGTAGATGCGCATTATCGCGGTTTTACCATTCATTCAGATCAGCCGCTAACCAGTGGCGGTGACAACACCGCGCTTTCGCCTTTTGAATTATTTCTGACATCTATCGGCATGTGCACGGGCTTCTATGTTTTAGCCTTTTGTCAATCGCGTTCTATTCCCACGGACAATATTAAAATAACGCAAACGGTTATCCAAAATGACGCGACACACATGGTGGAAAAAGTCATAATTGATACAAATCTGCCGCCGGACTTTCCGGAAAAATACAAAGCCGCGGTTATAAAGACTGCGCAGTCCTGTTCGGTCAAAAAGTTTCTGGACTCGCCTCCCGAAATTCAAATATCAACAAACAATTGACCACAATTAACCTTTGATGTAATACTATTTTGCATGGAAGCTGCCACCTGAAGGGTGGCAATCACAGGCGAATTGGTATAAAAGTGTTTTACCAGGAGATAACATGGACGTTCTAATCAGTAAGGCAAACGGCATTCTCACGATAACATTCAACCGGCCCGATAAGAAAAACGCGATTACCGCGGCAATGTACCAGACCATGGCCGATGCGCTGAAGGATGCGGAATGTGATGCAGGGGTGCGCGCGATTCTATTCACCGGTAAACCGGATATATTCACGGCAGGCAATGACCTCGATGATTTTTTGCAGAACCCGCCTCAGAGCACCAAAAACCCTGTGTATCAATTTATACAGAATCTCAGCCATGCCAGCAAACCGGTAGTCGCGGCGGTTTCCGGTCCCGCTGTCGGTATCGGCACGACGCTATTACTGCACTGCGATTTTGTCTATGCGGCAGACAACGCCAGGTTTTCGATGCCGTTCGCCAAGCTTGGCTTGTGTCCGGAATTTGCTTCCAGCCTGCTGCTTCCGCAAATTGCGGGTTATCAGCGTGCGGCGGAAAAGTTGATGTTGGGCGAGGCGTTTTCGGCACAGGAAGCATGCGCGATGGGATTTGTAAACAAGGTACTGCCGTCTGCTGAAGTCTTAGCGTTTGCGCAGGCTCAGGCGGCCAAACTGGTGGCATTGCCGACATCATCGTTACGGGCAACCAAGCGTTTAATGAAGGGAAAGCAGATTGCCGCCATCGAAGCCAAAATAGAAGAAGAGAGTAAGCTTTTCAGCGAAATGCTGTTATCGAAGGAAGCAAAAGAGGCATTCACAGCGTTCTTTGAGAAACGTAAACCGGATTTCACCAAGTTCAAGTGATACCATCATCCCGATGCATCACCGGTCAGATCAGCCGAATGAAAGACAATTTGGCATGAATTAATGCATTGCTGAATCCGTATGTTCAAGCACCAATTCATCTTTTATTTCTATACATCCCTTAATGCTCTGGGCGGCAGGACAAAACTGCAAATAAGAAGAAAAAGCCGTCTGCGCTTCGGGCACTTTTTCCGTATGTATCTTCAGATGATACTTAACGCGAATCTGGGTGATTTTGAGAACACCACCGGCGTTTTCAATATCTCCTTCCACATCAGCATGATAACGATCCTCAGAAGTTGAAATTTTATCTCTGGCCAGCAGCGTGGACAGTGTTCCCATCATGCAGGCGCCTGTCGCCGCTATAATATGATCAAGTGTTGCGGCATGTTCTTTTTCCGGTTCTATTTTATAAAAGTTCTTTATCCCGCCATGGACTCCATAGTAAATTGGATCATTAAGCCCCTCAATCACTGCTTTTCTTGTAGGGCCAATTCCCCGCACAATTTTAATACGTGATGTATGGATAACTTCTCCCATTTGACACCTCCCATCGTTATTTTATACCCATTCGCTTTCTTTGGCTAACTTTGTTGGCATCGTCGTCGGCTTCTTCAACGTATTACTAATACGTCTCCGGCGCCTTCTCCTTGCCGCCTCGTTATCCTTTGAAAGCAAAAGGGTATTACAAATTATAATCAGCCTTATTAAAATTTAATACCTTGAACAATAAATATGGCAATGCCTCTGCGGATAATCATTACGGCGATTGCCGCTAAAAGCAGGCTGGTGATTTTGGATATCGTCTTTGAACCTGTTTTGCCAAGAACGCGATTGATCAACGAAGATGAAAGAAAAATACCACCAGCGATCAAAATATTGATAATAAT
>PLMV01000029.1 GCA_003141615.1 Syntrophaceae bacterium | reverse complement strand
TCCAGAAGGGCAGGCCCCTCCCTGAAGGTCAGCAAACCGGGAATATAGGGAAAGGGGGCCTTTGCGATGGCCTGCTTCTCTTCAATAACTTCCAACCCCGGATAGGTCAGCAGCACCACGACAGCAAAAAAAAGATCGTCGTCTTTTGCATAGGAAATATCTGCTCCCGCGATGATCGGGTAAGAATTCGTGGTTTCTTCGGTAGGGAGGATCAATTTCTCGCGAAGGGTCTGCTGAATGGCGATGGCTTCATGGTAGGTGACATCCCAGCGGTGCAGGTCATGGATCTTCATGACATCTTGACTTCATACCCTCGCGGACAGGATGGAAAAATCTCAGTCCTTGCTATCCAGGATGACCCTGGCCTTCTCAACATCCCGCTTAATCTGCTCAATCAGCTTTGCCGGTCCGTCAAACTTGATTTCATCCCTGATCCGGTCGACAAAGAGGATTTCCAGACATTTTCCATAAAGATCGCCATCGAAATCGAGAATATAAACCTCTACAGACAGGGCTTCGTCGGAAAAGGTCGGATTGAATCCGATATTCAGAACCCCCTGGTATGTTTTGCCCTCCAGGTGCACCCTGACGGCGTAAATCCCGCGGCCAGGAACCAGGACCTTGTCCGGTTTGATATTCGCGGTGGGAAAGCCGAGACCCCGTCCACGGTGGTGCCCTTTGATGACCGTGCCGCTGAGGCTGTAAGGCCTACCGAGAAATGCGGCAGCTTTTTTGACGCTTCCCTCCAGGATCATGTTCCGGGTCAGGGTGCTGCTGATCACGGTGTCACCCACCTTGAAGGCATTGATGACCTCAACCTGGAAACCCAATTTTTCTCCAAAGGCGGCCAGATAGGTTTCATTCCCCTCCTTACCCTTTCCAAAGGTGTAATCATGTCCGATAAAAATCTTTTTGATACGAAGCTTGTCCCACAGGACGGAACAGATGAATTCCTTTGCTGTCATCTTTGAGAATACCAGGGAGAAGGGGATCAGCATGAGACCGTTGACACCCGTTTCCGCAATCCGCTCAATTTTCTCTTCGATGGAGGTAATCAGATAAAAGGGTTGAATGTCCGGGTGAAGGATCATCTTCGGGTGCGGTTCAAAAGTAATAACAACGGCCTTACATTTTTTCCGGAAAGCCTCAGCAGCGATCTTTTTAAATATGAGCCGATGCCCGAGATGGACTCCATCAAAATTGCCGATGGTTACAATCGCACCCCTGAATTCCTCAGGAATATTGTCAAGACCTTTTAATACCTTCATCATTCTTTCCGGACGTTTAGTTTGCTTTCTGGACGCGCTAACATAGCATTATCAGATTTAATTTCAAGTTCAATTTTGCTTGACAAGGTTAAACTGATCGTTATAGATAGCGCGCAGGTTGCCGAAGTGGCGGAATTGGTAGACGCGCTAGGTTCAGGGTCTAGTGGGTGTACGCCTGTCCGGGTTCAAATCCCGGCTTCGGCACCATAAAATAATCAGGGGGTTACCTCAGAAATGGGTTAACCCCCTTTTTCTTTTGTATTTTGTTTAGTCACTGATTTAGTCACTAAACTCGGAAACTATCTCCATGTCCCGACCGGAGTATTGAACCCTATCTTGCTGATCTCTTGAGAACGACATAAAAAAGTTCTTGACAATGGTACATAATGTGTATTATGCACAATTATGGAAAGTAAAAAGATCAGTTGTTACTCAACAAAAGAAATTGCAGAGATAACCGCCATGGCACCGCGACGGGTTACGTTTTACACGGACCAAGGCGTAGTCACCCCTGAGGTTGATGTGGGAGCCGGAAGGGGTAAAGTACGACGCTACTCTTTTCATAATCTTTTGCAGTTCCAGATTATCAAGTGTCTAGCAGATCTCGGCATGACTATCAGCAAAGTGAAGCTGATTATTAACTATCTGGACAAACACAATATTGTCCGCCAGTATGAAGAACATAAACTCCATGAGAAAGGCTTGCAGCTTTTCATTAAGCTTTTTCCTCGGGAGGATGGGAAGACGGCGGCAGGATGGACTTTGATCAGTGACGAGTCAGACACGTTACCAGTTTTAAAACCGTCTGAAATGACTGATTTTGAAACGTGTGTCATTATAAATTTTGCCCGTATAGTTGACACAGTTAATAAGAAGTAATTTTTTTAACAATAATGATACATAAATTGTACCATGGTGCATTCAGGAGGAAAAAATGAACTGGCCACTTAGAACAAAAATCGTTGAAAAGTTCGGTACGCAGGCAGATTTCGCACATGCTATCAAGAGTGCCGAAGCCGTTGTTTCAAAAGTTATCCGGGGTCGTAGGGTACTGGCCGAGGAAGAGCGGAAGAGATGGGCAGACGCTCTCGGAGCTGAGATTGCAGAACTCTTTGGGGAGGAGATTATTGATGCCTAAGATTAAGAAGGAACCCGTTCTGGAACAACGTTTTTATGGTATACCGGATGCCGCACGCTATCTCGGATTATCAGTACAATTCCTCTACAACGGGACTGCCCGAAAATCGAAGAAACCTCTCCCCATCCCCTTCAAGAGGATCGGTGGAAAAATTTTATTCGACATAAGGGATCTTGAAAAGGTTTAAACAATGGACACCGACTTTCTTGTTAAGTTCGATGCGACATTGACGCCGAGTCCCACGTTTTGGGCTTTCTGTATTCACACCGAATTGAAACCAGCGTTATTCAAAATCGACATGAGACGGCTATTTAATCACGGTGGAATAAGATGTCAAACTTCAACCTGAGAAGGGATGTCCTTTTAACTTGGGAAATTCTGGATTCGGAAGCCTTCAAGGCACTGAGCACGTCAGCAATCCGCGTCCTGTTGAGATTTCTTCAAAAAAGGACGTGGGAAAAACGCAAAGTGAAAGGTCGGAAAAAGATCGTGTATAGCAATGATGCTCTTGCCTTTACCTACGCTGAGGCTGCGTTTCTGGGAATCAAGAACACTGCTTTTTACGAATCGATCAGACGGTTGGTCGAGGTTGGGTTTATCGACGTGGATCACCAAGGCGGTTGTTATGGGAAAGATTATTCTCGTTATTCTCTATCCGAAAGGTGGCGCGATTATGGGACCGACAATTTCAAGAAAATCGAGAAGAAACGGAGCCTCCAGCGTGGTCTGGACGTTCGCAGTAACATGATGAAAAAAATAAAAGCTCCTACGGAAATCCGTAGTGGACTCCTACAGAAATCCGTAGTTATGGCAGAATCTCACGACAGACAGGGTAACGCTTTTCCGTAGTTATGAGATAAATATGAAAAACATCAGAATATTAAGAAATACAAACATTAAGTTCCTTTTTTCATTCACGACTACTTTGATCTCTTAACATTACGCTTTTCCGTAGAGTTTATATTAGTACCATGTATAGTACAGTTAATATACAGTTCAAAGATAACAGCTAACAGTCAATGACAGTAAAACCGAGACAAATGTAATCTATTATTTCATTGGATTTTTAAACTGTGCTCTATCTTTCCTTTTTAATGGTGAGATCTTCCATACCTTGAANNTACAAGATTCGGGGGCAGGTCAAGATAATGTCAGTTCAAGCGTACTTTTTCATTTTACAAAAACCATGAACGATCTTAAAAGTATTCTCAATTATGGCTTTTTCCCACATTATTGTCCTGAATATACTCTTGATCCCATTGACAGGAAGGCAGCCTCCAAAGGATGCCCTCCACTGCGATCAATACCTTTAGTGTCTTTCTGTGATTTGCCTCTGTCGCTAATCCGCAAACATCTTAAAGAATATGGCAACTATGGTATTGGCTTGGACAAAAAATGGGGACTTAAGAATAGAGTGGCGCCCGTGATTTATACTCACGTAAAAGCACAAACCCGCCAGCCTATACTACGTCTAACCGCTAAAGCGGCGGAAAGTAATGATGAGACTACGGCAAATGACTTGAAGATTCTGGCTGCCTATACGAAACCATTCGTGGGTCCGGCATGGAGAAATAACCATGTTAAACGGAAAGTAAAATTTTACGACGAAAGAGAATGGCGATACGTTCCCGAGCCACTTTTTTTAGATTGGAAAGACTATCTTGATGAATCTAAGAGGGCCGAACTTCACAAACGATTTAAGAAACAATATGCATTGCTAACTCAGCCAGACATTATTCAATACCTGATCATCCCTTATGACAAGGGTGAAAACAACATTCTTGAATTGTATGATTACATCATGGTGCTTTACACGCGGCGTTATAGCCGGAAGGATGCAATATTGGTGACTACTGCCATTATGACGGATGACTGCATACATGGAGATGTTTGATAAGAATGCCCAACAAGAGCGCTGTAGCTCCCGAGCCACTCACTTTTTATCCGTAATCTTAGTTATTGTGGATACCCATCACTGAATAGTTAATTGGTATAAGAAACAGACAAACTCCCTCGCTAACTTCCTGAAAGTGAGTGTTCCCTAATTTTCAAGGGAATGCGCTATTTCAAACAGTATTCATTATGTGCTGTTGCCATTTTCCCCATATTTTACCCACTTGGCTTTTGGTCTTTATGAACATAAAATACCCAACGGTGAACATTCGATTATACTGATATCATGATGTAATTTTCTCTTTTCATTCTTCATGAAATAAAGTAGGATTGCGCGAAAGTTCGAAAAATACCAACCAAGCATATTAATCGTTAGGCCGGATAAGAGACTGCAACATGGCGTATACGGAAGAGCAAGCTTCTCACCTCGTTAGTGAACAAGGGACGGTTGCCAGCTTACTTAAGGAACTCATGCTGCAAACCGTAGTTCAAGGGCAGGAAAGCTCGCATACGGGAGTGCGCGAGCACCTTTTGCACGGCGTTGCCCGACGTATAAACGTGCTCGGGAGAGCAATTGAGAACATCTTTGGGAAGTTCCCACCCTCTACAAGTAGCCTCTTGGAAAGAGACGCACTATATGATGTCCAGATTAACTTGCATGCATTTGTCATGAACCTTTACGGAGTCTTCGACAACTGGGCGTGGGCCTTTGTCTTTCGACATGGGCTGGAATCCGAAATTAGAGACAGGCGGGGCGTCGGTCTGTTTCACGAGAGAACGACAAGATACCTGCCGCCGATCCTCAGGGATTACCTGTCGTCTTCCACCACCACAGATTGGCACGAGAAGTATCTGAAGTCATTCCGTGATGCACTCGCGCATAGAATTCCACTCTATATACCTCCGGCGGAAATTACGCCTGAAGAAGGGGATCGCTACAATCGCCTCGAAAGTGAAAAGGTCGAGCTCATACGGACGATGCAATGGGACCGGCTTGAGGAGGTTTGGGACCAGCAAGCTGAACTAGGACGCCCTTCCTTTGTTTTCCTGCACGCGTTCTCGGAAGACGATCCACCAAGGCCCATACTGCTCCATCCCCAATTACTGTGTGATGCCGGGGCTATTGTTGAGTTTGGAACCATCTTCCTCAAGCATTGGCATGAACGCGCCTAACAAGACGCTGAAGCGGATCGGCGGGAAACGGCGCCCGCCTCCCGGTGACCCGGGCGTTACTCTCTTTCGACACGTAATCTTCAAATATCATGAATATCCACCACTGAACAGTTGTAGGTAACAGCAATAGTCGTAAGTTTTCCTTTTTTATGGCGCGGTATCGTCCTGCAAATGAGCCTCGGATCAATCAACCGATAGTCATTGATAAGTAGAAACAGACGACCTCCCTCGCTAACTTCCTCCTACCATGA
>PLMV01000216.1 GCA_003141615.1 Syntrophaceae bacterium | reverse complement strand
AGTATATCCAGTCTGCTGCCCATGCCTGATTAGCAAATAGGAAAAAAATTACTAAACAAATAATACTCTGAACATTCTTTGCTTTCATCATCTTTCCTCTCAATAATTAATATCCGAAGTTCGCTTTTTCCGATGACTTTAATATCATATTATCACTATTCATTATTTTTAAAAAGAGGAAAAAACCACTGCCTCATTGATAACGGATTGAAGTCCTGCATTTTTGTAGAGGTTGACGATTTTGAGGATAACAGTAAGTTCAATTTAGATTCCATCTTTACAGCTGCTGTCAAGATAATTTTATCTTAGAGCAGATGATCTTTTATCGCAAAAAATAAATATCTCTAGCTACATCTCGAAAGTCATTTTTTTAACCACCAGCCCTTTAATCCTCTTGAGTTTTTTCTCCATTTCGAGAACTTCGGCTTCCTTCCCGCATGTATCAAGAAGCAAAAGACCCAGGGTCGAGCAAACTGATTTTGACACTTCGTGTAAACCCAGGCGCGTCTTAATGTTACATCCGTACTCTGTGAGAATTTTCTGTACATCGGGAACTTTTTCCACACGATTTGTCACTTGAATACCCAGAACGATTCGCTTTGACATCTTAATATAACTCCCTTCAGAATAGAAATTGATCCATGATTTCCTTTTAACCTGAAATCATCATTCCAATCAATAACAATATTCGATAAAAAGTTTAACGACCGCTTTGATTTAATCCCTGATGGCCTTAACCGTGTTATTATCTTTTTTAATACCGCTTATAAACGCTGTTTTTGCTTTTTATAAAACTATTTATTTTTTGCTTTATTTGAATATCAATAAAGATAATTTTTTTACCAATTTCTCAGCCTCTCGAATTTTTAATGGCATATATCATTGTTATCATAGACTTATTATACTATTGTAGACTCCTTTTTTACGCATTATGCCTACATTTTTATTGACACAATAAACAGAACCTTATATGACTCGAAGTCAAATTTTTTTATAAATTATGGAGGTGATAAATGACTAAAGAAACAAAAGTTCTTGGCCTACCAGCTGAAAGCGGCAGGTGGTTGTTTGTTGTTCTTGGATTGATTATGAATGTTTGTCTTGGTGCTGTCTATGCATACAGCATATTCCTGGGTCCCGTAAGAAAAGCTTTTACAGATGTTTCAGCTTTTCAGGCTAATTTCCCTTTCATGGTTTTTCTGGCGTTCTTTTCCGTTCTGATGTTTTTTGGCGGACGTGTAATGGAGAAGCTGGGGCCGCGTAAACTCGGGATCATTGGTGGTATCATTGTGGGACTGGGATGGTTCCTCTCCAGCTATGCTACCAATATATGGGTGTTGACATTAACCTATGGCGTTATTGCCGGATCGGGCGTCGGCCTGGTTTATGGCTGTCCTGTCGCTATGGGTGCGAAATGGTTTCCGGATAAAAAAGGTCTGGCGGTCGGTTTGATGCTGGCCGGCTTCGGCGGATCAGCCCTTATTACGGGCAAGATCGCCAGTGCCCTGATTCCATCTGTTGGATTATCGACAACCTTCATGTATTTCGGAATCGCGTTCGGAATTATTCTTATTATTCTTAGTTTACCTTTCAGATTTCCTGCTGCCGGTTGGGTTCCTTCGGGCTGGAAACCTGCAGCGGGAACGGTCGCGGCGGCAGATTTCGCACCGGGCGAAATGGTGAAATCCGGTACTTTCTGCGGATTGTCTTTATGCTTCCTTATCGGCTCTATAGCCGGTTTGATGGCTATCGGCATATCCAAGCCGGTGGGCAACGAGATCATCAAAATTTCCGGCGAGACGGCTGCCACACTGGTCGGCGTTTTCGCCTGTTTTAACGCTTTAGGACGCCCGCTTTTCGGCTGGCTGACGGATAAGATTACGCCTCGCAATGCCGCTGTGCTCAACTTAATCATTATTCTAGTCGTGTCGATTATTATGATTGTTGCCAAAGAGGGTGATACCAATCTTTATGTGATCAGCTTTATCGGTTTCTGGCTGAGCTTGGGCGGCTGGCTGGCGATTGCTCCAACCGCGACGGCTACCTTCTTCGGCATGAAAAATTACGCCCGCAACTATGGCGTGGTCTTTTTTGCTTACGGCTTCGGCGCGATTATCGGCGGCATTATCTCCGGTAAGGCCAAGGATGTGTTCGGAACATATACCTTCGCCTTTTATCCGACGGCTGTGCTCACGGTTGTCGGACTTGTACTGGCCATAGCCTTTCTCAAACCGCCGAAAAAAGCATAAACACAATTGACATTTTGATTGTCTGTTTTTGAGGTAACAAAAAGACTCTCTCGTGATAATCGCGAGGGAGTCTTTTTTATCTGAAGGGACTTTTTAATTACTCGTCCCGTAATTTTAAAAACAACGTCACTATTATTATCAAAACACTTTTTTCAATTCTTGCAGAAGTGCCTCGCCGGGCCTATCAAAGTAAACACCGTTATTGCCGGCTATTTGAGAATTTATTCCACGCAGGAAGATATAATAAACGCCGCCAAAATTATTTTCGTAAGAATAATTTTTAATTTTTGTCTGCAAATATTTATCCAAAGCAACCACATAAATCAAATATTGGAGAACGTAGGAAGATTTACTCATGTAATTTTTCAATAAGCCGGAAGAATAGTCGGCATAATTTGTACCTAAATAATTTGATTTCCAATCAAGCAGATAAAAACGATCTTGATATTCAAAAACCATATCAATAAACCCTTTAAGAAAGCCGCGTAAATCGTTAATATTCATGCTGTATAGATCGCTATCTTGTCGTTCACTGCTTGTAATTTCCGACATCTCCAGAACTTTAATAATTTTACGCATGGACAATTTTTTAAGCGGAAAATAGAATCCCATTTCTTTCAAATATTTTTCCCGCGGAATATTGGCCAGCTTGAAATTATCCATATTCTTGGCAAAAGGTGCACCGCCGAAAGTCAAATTCAATTGCGCTATCTCCATAACCATTCGGGATATGGCTGGTTCCCATTTATCATCATAATTATATTTGCGTAATTTTCCTAAAATTACCGTTTTTATTTCATCGGCAACAATTTTATCAAAACTGATACTCTCCAGTATCTCATGCAGCAGGCTGCCTGCTTTGGTTCCACGCGGGAAGGAAAACATGTTTTCCTGATTAATTTCTTCATCTTTGAATATCTGATTCCCGAAATATTCTTCTTCGGCAATGGGCAGCATTTCTTCCGGCTGCACTTTTTTAGCGTTTGTCAAATAAGTGAAACTGGCAATCTTCCAGAACTGATCTATGTTTCCCTTAAACCGCCTGCCGTTTAAGTTTACTGCGGCAGCGTCAGGCAGTGACGAATGGATCGCGGCAACTTCGTCTATTGGCGATATTTTTATATCCTGAGGCGCAAGTATAGACAAACATTTTATACGTTCCAGCATTGATTCATTGGTCGGATTTACATCATCGGGATAATCATCATCCGCCGAATAAAGCAGATAATAAAGAGCTGATTTTTTAATGTTCTTGATATTGCCCCAGACAAAATAGCAGCGGTTTTTTGCCCGTGTCAGGGCTACATAAAGCAGCCGGCTCTCTTCCGCTAAAGATTCTTTTTGCCGCCAAACCCGGTAATTATCAACTTCGGCAGAATCCAGATCGCACGTAAGCCGCCGGTCATTTTGTTCATCGTGAAAACAAAACAATTCAGATTTTTTATCATCAGCGCTCTCCCAGACAAAAGGACAAAAGACAACCGGATATTCCAACCCTTTACTTTTATGGATTGTCACCAACCGCACCGCGTTTTTATCACTTTCCAAACGCAGTTGCTCCCCATCGCCGATAATACCTTCGCGGCTTTGCATTAAATCAAACCAGCGCAGAATTTCAATCATGCTCAATTTTTCTTCTACCTGCGCCAAATGAATTTCTTCCGCCAAATGAAGATAATTGGTCATTCTTCTCACTCCGTCCTGATAAGCCATGATTTGCGGACGGATATGTTCCCGTTCCAAGAACAAATAGAACATCGTCAGGAAGCCCCTCTGGCAACAGTAATCGTGATAGTATTTAAACTTGCGCCGCCAGAGTTCCAGAATATTATCGTCGGCCATGCAATGTGTAATCGCGAGAGCATTGAGGCCCACCAAAGATGTCGCCAGTGCCGCCAGGAGCAAGCCGTCATTTTCATGTTGAACAACACCTAATAAGAATCTTTTCATTTCGTGAGCTTCAGCAGTTTTAAAAATGCTCTGTGTGCTCTGCAGGGTTGAAGGAATACCTGCATTTTGCAAGATAGTTTGAAAATCCGCAGCTTCTGAATTTTTCCGGACTAAAATAGCAATGTCGCTTTCTTTCAGCGGCTTATCTCCAATAAAAGCTTTTCCATCACGACTTAATTTCAAGAGTCTTGCAATTTCCGCGACAACAGTATAGCTGATTTTTTTCCGGGCAGTAGTCAAATTAACAGGAGTGTATTTTTCTTCTACCTCCTCGGCAGGCAAAAACAACACCTGCAGTGGAGCCTGGCTCTCCCCGGCAATGAGCAGTTTTTTTGTATCCGCGGCTGCGGGCTTCGTTACCTTTACATGTTCAATTTCTTTATAAACAAACGGATTATTAGAAAATCCAAAAAGAGTATTAACCGCGTTTATAAGTGATTCTTCCGAACGCCAATTGTTCATCATCGTGTATTTATGATCCGCCTGCCTGACAGCTTTCAAATAAGCAAACACATCGGCGCCGCGAAAGCTGTAAATAGCCTGTTTGGGATCACCGATATAAAATACCGGCGCCCTCGTTTTTTCATTTCCCTTAATGAAAATGGATTCTAAGATGGCAAATTGAACCGGGTCTGTATCCTGAAATTCGTCAACCAAAACAGCCTTGTATTTTTCACGGAGAATTTCCGCAAGCTTTATACCAGCATCCCCGCCCAGTGCTCTTCTGGCCTGAAACAGCAAATCGTCATAGTAAAGAACGTTTTTCTCCTGCTTGATTTGCGGCAGTTTATTTTTCAGTTCTTCTAAAAATTCTTTTTGTAGAAAAAGAAGATGATTATTTAATTTTTTTTCTATTGCAGACGCCTGCTTGATTAAATTATCACACAGCAAGAAAACCGGATGCTGAGGAGGTGTTAATCCTTTTTTTGTTTCTTTATTAATTTTTTCGCCGGTCAATTTCTCCATATCGGCAGGCAATGGCAAAGGAGGTTCGGCTAAAGAAATAATGCTATCCGCCTCGAACCCGATATCTCTTACATGCTTTCCGTAACATGGTTTTTTTAAGACATCATTTTGCAGCAGAATAATTATTTCGTCCTTTTGATTTTTCCATATTTCCCGAAAGTCGTTAAACGTTTTTACCAGGCGCTTATAATCTATTTCCAGATCATTAATATTCAGCGGCTCCAAATCAGGGATGACCAGCAAATCAGGTTTGGCGGCGGCTTCCCTCATCATTTTTAATAATTTTTCTTTATTGAGGCCGCGATCAAGCGCGTATTTAATTATCAGAGGATGATTTTCATAAAAGTTTCTGCGCCAGTAATCAGCGGCAAATTCCTCTTCGATGTGTTGTTGATTGGCGATGATTTCGGCATCAAACATAATGCCGCTTTCAAAAGCGTTTTCCCTTAAAATTCGATCACAGAAACCGTGAATCGTATAAATTGCCGTTTCATCATAATTGGCTAATACCTGCGCAAGTTGACGCAGAATTGATTTTCTCTGCTCCTCAGCGGTATATTTTTCCAATAAACTCCGAAATAATTCATCCGTAGAGTTGCCTGTCTGAAAGGCCTGCCTGGCCCTATGCAGCATTTTTCGAATGCGGCCTTTAAGCTCTGCGGTCGCCGCTTTTGTGAAAGTAATGACCAATATCTGCTGCGGCGCTAATTTATTTTCAATAATCAGCCGTAAATAAAGCCCCGCCAAGGCATGGGTTTTACCTGTTCCGGCGCTGGCTTCAATTAAATTCACGCCGCTCAGCGGGCATTGAGATAAGTTAAATGGCTGCATTTACTAGTCTCCCTTGGGTTCCAACTTTTCCCGATGATCGAAAAGCGCATTAAAAATCAGTGCGGCAGTGCTCATAAATTCTTCATCGAAGGGGATATTTTTGCCAAAACATATTATATTTTCCATTTCCTCAGCCTCTGCCTTCCGCCCGAAATTATCGCCCAGCCATGCATCCTGTGCCCGCTGCACAGCTTCCTCCTGCGTGCGTCCTTTGCCTAAAGCTTCAGCATAAGCAAAAGATGCCCGCGGGAATAATTTCAGCGGCCTGTTTTGGCCCTGGACGAAGAAACCTACTAAATCACTGAGTATCGCTCCGGCGTTTTCCGCTTCTTTAAATTGAAATGCCGCATCTTTGCCGATAACAATTGCCGTGCGCGGATAATTTTCCGCTTTTATGTAATTCAGAAGAAGATGATTCAGCCATGCCCTCAAATAGTCGTTCGTTTTAAGCCGGGCCGGACGACAGCTGATTGAATGCTGTGCATAAACATCCTCAATTTTTCCGACAATATGATACCCGCCAATAATAATATCTACAGCCAGTGGAGCTAATTTTTTATTATTTAAGTAAGAAAAATATTCCCTTATAAAATCATCCGCTTCTTTTTTTTCTAATTGAAAATAATAATCACCGGCAGCGCCCACCGGCAGAGCGCCTTGCGCCTGTTTGATTTGAAAAATATTTTCGGCATCCGATTCGTTCCCGGCCGCGATTAATTCCTGTTTAATCTGATAAGCCTGTAAATTGCCTATGGCAAACGGTTCGGAATCATCATCAGCCGTGCTATCTTTGGGCAGCTTAAGCAATAATCTTTTTTCCAAATAATATTTTACCGGATTTCTGTAAAAATTATTTAATTCGCTGATAGTAATTATTTTATCGGTCAGATCTAAATTGCCGGTAATTTCCGCGCAAAACCGCGGTTCTTCGTTGGGCTTATTATTTATCGCCGCCGCGACATAATTTTCCTGTGAATAACTGAATAAATTATTATCGCCTTGATAATAATCCGGATGAAAAGCATGCAGATGATGCAGGCGTGTTAAGCTCTCGGCCGCCGAAACGCCGCCCTCCCGATAAAATCCCTGATCGATGTAGTCAGTCAACTCGCTTACTAAAACGGAAGGCAATATAGCCGAATTGTCCTGCACATCCTGCCCGACATAACTGATAATAAGATTGTTTCGCGCCGATAGAATTGTTTCGAGAAACAAATACCGGTCATCGCTACGCAGCGATCTATCGCCGATTCTTCTTTTTGCCTCCATCAAATCAAATCCCATTTTTCTATCCTGCCGGGGATAAGCATCGTTATTCATGCCGATAAGGCCGATTACGGCAAACGGGATGCTGCGCATGGGTAAAAGCGCGCAAAAGGTTACTCCACCGGTAAGAAAGTTCGCTGAGCTTAAAGTTTTATCTATATTCGTTTCCAGATAATGCTTAATGACGCTCAATTCCATGCTCTCTTCACTGCGGAAATATTTTTGCTCATCTTGAATTCTCAGCAGCATCTTATTTAAGACAAATATATCCTGTTGATAGTCTTCGCCGGCGGCAAAATATTCATCCACAATATCTTTCAGCACTGTCGTCCATTCGCCTGGTTTTCTTCTTGAGCTTAATATTTTTTTAGTTCTCATCAGGGATTCAAAAAAATCAAGGAATCTGCCGAATATTTCCGCCTGTTCCCCTTCAATTTCATCATAAGGAAGAATGCCGTCAAATAAATTTTTATTTTGGCCGGCTAAGGCATAGCCTAGCTTAATCCTGTCCAGCCCCGCGCTCCAGGTATTCTGATCAAACTCCGGCAGATTATATTCTTTACGGTGAGCGCCATCCAAGCCCCACTTAATATTTGTTTCTTCCACCCAGTGACGAATTAAATTAAGACTAAAACTGTTGATGCCGAATTTATCACTGACAGCCGGATTTTCTAATACAGACAAAACATCCGCCACCGCAAGACGGCTCGCGCCAATACTCAAAAGGGCAAAGAATTCTTTGAAGATAACGCTGCCGGAGAAAATGCCGCGATCGGCGATGCTGTAGGAAATTTTAGGCAGACGCGATTCAAACACAGCTTCGATATAAGGCGTATATGCTTCAATGGAGGGAGTCATAATCAAAACATCTTTAGGCAAAAGCCTGCCGTTTTCTTCAAACAGAGCCAACAAAGTATCGTGCAGCGCCTCAACTTCACGCAGAGGACTATGGCAGGAATGAATCTGGATTGAGCTGTCATCTCCAGCAATCATTGTGGGCGGCAAGCTGTCTTTGCCCCGGTCCCGCAGATAATAAATATCGGATTGAATGGCGGTAAGGATATTTTTGCCTTCTGGTTCAACAAACAAATCTTCGCTTTGCGCCGGCAGATTAGCGACGAGGCGGAAAAAATCGCGCCCGGCCGCTCCTAAGGAAGCCAAAAGAGTATTGCCCTTATCCAGATGAAATAATTCCTGTTCAATATCTTCAACGGATGGCGGCGCCTGCTGCATTATCCAGCTTATTTCACGATCTGATTTTATATCCGCCCAGAATTCCTGTGAAGGATTCAAATAAAACAAATTTACGTCGATATGCCTGGAGATCTGATGAAATATTCTCAAATGATAAACAGGCAGATATGAAATACCGAATATTGCTATCCTCTGCGGCAGGAGATACTCCGGCGGCGGCGTATTTTGAACCTTCTCCGCAAATAATTGCTGCAATCTCGCCTTATGCATTTTGCCCTGGCTTGCGGTGATTTCCCGCCAAAGCCGCGCCTGCCATCTCTCCGGCTTATTAATCTTCCCCTCTTCCCAGGTCAAAATCATTTCCGGACGGAAAACGAGATATTGGTCATAAAGACGGGCAATCCGCTGTGACAATTGGAATAGCTTCAATTGATCCGATTCTGCTCCTAAATAATTCCGGACGGCGGCAAAATCTTTTTCGCCTTGCAGATGGGGCAATATCTCCATTATTTTCCAGGCAAGAACATCCTCGTCATAGGACAAATCAGGCTTGTATTCCGGTATTAATGCGCTAAAGACTTCTTCAATAAAATTATTGGGGAAAGGGAAACGGCAATTGGCGCAAATACCTAAGCGTAGCGCCAGTTCCAAAGACAACCATTTTTCCATGCCCCTGCTTTGGACAACGATTGTTTCAGTCTCTAATGGTGAGCGCAGAGGCACTTTCAATTCTTCCGCCAGTCGCGCGGCTAGAACTTCTAATTTATTGCTGACAAAAAGCTTCATTCTTCAATGACCCGATTCGTTTTAAAATGTTTAAAATTAATAGCATACTTTTCAAATTATGGTAACAAGGAGAAAAAATATTTTTCACTAATAATTTATGAGATATTTTATTAATTCCACCGCAAATTATCATCAGCAGGATTTAAATTCGCTGGGATGGGAGCTTACTGTCTGCAATTCGCTGGAACCCATTAACAGCCCCTGTCGTAAGGTGCTGGCATCGCCGTATTCTTTTGGTCAACATCTTTATAATTTCTTAACCGGAATAATTCCCCTTGACGATATCCGCGCCGTTTTAGAAGTCGGCGGCGGCATGGGTTATTTAATGCGTGATTTTCTTAATTTAAATCCACGACTGCGGGCAAAGATGATCGATATCTCCCCTTATCTTTTGGCTAAACAAAAAGAAACCCTGCAGCCATTTGAGGTTGATTTCGAACTGGCTGATATTTTGGCAGTTCCGTCAGAGGCCTTATCTGGTTTTGATTTGGCTATCCTGAACGAAAACCTGGGCGATCTGCCGACGTTGGTAACACAGCAAGGGAAGAAAAATAATTCAGACCAAAATATTGCCTGTTTTGGTGAAAGATTGGAGTATTTTAATAAAAAATATAATTTGCCGTTGGGATTGAATGAAAATGAACACATCAATATCGGCGCCATAGAAATAGTGGAAAAACTCTGCTTAGCCGGAATCAAATATATTTATTTAAGCGAGCATAGCTGCGAAGCCGTTCTTCCTGAGCCGATGAAACCTTATGTGTCCCTGCAATCTTCCGGCATTCCGGAAATGATTTCTCTAAAAGACCATAACGAATTTACCGTTAAATTTTCTTACTTGCAGAAAATTGCTGAAATGCTACATTACAAAACACGGCGCGGGGCTTTTGCCGATTTTCTTCCCCTGAATCTTAACGATAAAGTGAGGACGGCACTGCGGCTCATAACGCCGTTTAATGATGAGCAGGAAATTATCCGGCAGTTTGTTTATGATCTTTATAAATATGAATATTTAATTCTAATTAAGGGAGATGAAAAATGAAAATAAACATGACAATTATTCTTTTTGCGGCAATTCTTTTTTTATCATTTTCCGTAGGCATTGCGTTGGCTTTTCGTTGCGGATTAGGTTTGGTTAGCAGTGGCGACTCTAAGACACAGGTACTGTTGACTTGCGGCAAGCCGACATCAAAGGAAAAGTCCTGCGAAAATAGCCAGCAATACACGTCTATAGACAAACACGGTAAAGTCAAAAAGCATAAAAAATGCGGCAAAAAATTAGAAGTGTGGCATTACAACTGCGGCGATAATGACTTTATTTATAAACTCACCTTCGAAAATGAAAAATTAGCAGATGAAATTACCGAAGGCCGCGGCAGGGGCAAATCAGATTGCCGGGGGAAATAATTTCCCTGGTTTTGTATAAAGAATTAAGGATAAGCCGCCTCATACCTTTTCGCTTTGAAGATGCCGCCTATTTGGCGTCACTTCCCGGTAGGGTAAAAAGTTTTTTCTTATTGCGCGCCCTTTGGTTGCACACCCGGTCAAAGGATAACGAGACGGCTAGGCGGAGGCTACGAGGCGTATGTGCGCCACGCAGCAGCTAACACGAAGGGGGAGGGACAAATGAAGAAAGATGTCATACTGCATTGCAAGAACGGCCAGAAGCTTGAGGTCAGTCTAGCCCGCCCGTTCCGCTGCGAAGAGAACGAATTGAAAGTCATCATGGCTGAGGCTGGAGCGGAGGTCATTTTTCTTTTTGATGAACTTAGCGGCATCCTCTTTCTTAACGGTGCCTGCCCCACCGACGTGACCCTATCTGATGATAATCTGGAAGAGGTGGTGACCATCGACAACATACATTACCTTGTCCATGCCGAGACCGCAGGAAAATATTCTAAAGGCTTTTATGCGATCCCTGCAGAGAAAGGCATATCATGGCGCTACGCCTTCTTCATTTCCAACGGCATTAAGATGCGCGCTCAGAAAAGACAGGTTGGTCGCATCCTTTCAGATGCAGGTGTAGTCAGCGAAACAAAAATCGGAGAGGTGCTGAATATTCAGCAAAAACTTCGCAGCCGGAGGGTNNGTTTCCGCAGGGCTCGTAACCCGTGAACAGGTAGAGCTTGCGCTCGCAACCCAAAAGGAGGGCAAAGGGAAGAAGATCGGCACCCTGCTTATCGAACTGGGTTTCATCAGCGAAGAACAGCTCCTTCAAGCCCTGGCTGCAAAGTTCCGGCTTCGTATAGTTGACCTGGAGCAGGTCACCCCCAGCCGTGAGACGCTCAGCATTATCTCTAAAGATATGGTTAATAAGTTGCAGGTATTCCCGATTGAATCAAGCAGCAGGAATTTTGTGGTCGCCACCTCTTCTCCCACTGACCTGACCATCATTGACAACATCCGTTTCATAACCAACCGGCATGTGGAATTAGTGGTAGCCACCGCGGCCCAGATTGCGGAGGCCATAGATAAATATTACAACATTCAGGAGACCTCGCCAGTCGATGCCCTGATCGGCGAGATGGGGAATGTAGATGCTACGGTTGCGGAGGATGAGCAGTCGGAGGAATCGGTGATTGTACAGCCGGATTCCAAGATGATTACCTTTGTCAATCAGATTCTCATAGACGCCTATAAAAAAGGGGCTTCCGATATCCACTTCGAACCGGGAATGGGGAAGGAGCCGTTCACAATCCGTTACCGGGTGGACGGGGAATGTTACGTAGCTCACCGGATAGATTCCTCACACAAAGCGGCTATCATTTCGAGGCTGAAGATCATATCCGACTTGGACATCGCCGAGCGGCGCAGACCGCAGAGCGGGAAGATCATGCTCCGATATGAAGGCCGCAAGATCGAATACCGCCTGGAGGTCACCCCCACAGTCGGCAACCAGGAGGACGCGGTACTCCGTATCCTCGCCGCTTCAAAGCCTCTTTCTTTAGATGCTATGGGTTTTTCAAGTTCAAACCTGGCCAAATTCCGGGAAATCCTCGCGAAACCTTACGGCATCGTCCTTTGTGTCGGCCCGACCGGCTCAGGCAAGACCACAAGCCTCCATTCGGCCCTCGGACACATCAATACGCCGGTCCGCAAGATCTGGACGGCTGAAGACCCGGTAGAGATCACCCAGCGCGGCCTGCGCCAGGTACAGGTACATCCTAAAATCGGCTTCAATTTCGCCGATGCGCTTCGCTCCTTTCTTCGCTCTGACCCTGATGTGATCATGATCGGTGAGATGCGGGACCCGGAGACTGCCCAGATCGCAATAGAGGCATCCCTCACCGGACATCTGGTTTTCAGCACTCTTCATACCAATAGCGCGCCGGAAACAGTTGTCCGCCTTATAGAGATGGGGATGGACCCTTACAACTTTTCCGATGCGCTCCTTGGCATCCTGGCCCAGCGCTTGGCGCGCAAACTCTGTGAGCATTGCAAGAAACCCTATCATCCGGATCGCGAAGAATACGACGAGCTTATCCACGGTTATGGTAAGGAATGGTTTGCAGTGCACAATATGACAGACTTCCTTCCCGAACTCTCCTTTATGAAGAAGGAAGGCTGTGAAAAGTGCGGCGGCACCGGATACAAAGGACGGATCGCATTTCATGAACTACTTATAGGCACAAAAACGGTTAAGGATGCGATCAAAAAGAACATCGGCGCTGAGCAGCTGCGGTCGCTGGCGATCGAGGAGGGAATGAGAACGCTAAGGATGGACGGCATAATGAAGGTCTTCCGGGGGATTACCGATTATGAGCAGGTGAATAAAGTCTGCCTCTAGCGCACAAGCTACGGGATTAACACAGATTATACATATAACAATACCGGCAACAGCTGATCGATTGAAATATTTTCTTTAATTCCTGAGCTTCCGAGATAGAGCCGCGTTTTTCTAAATTCGCAAGTGGAGCCCCCTCCGGCAGGAGCCGTAGGCTCCCCACAATAACGCGACCTCCCGCGGGTTACACCGCATCCCACCCCCGGCTGAAGCCGAAGGATTCCAAACCGCGGGATTAACTCGTTGGCTGCGTGAAAAAGGTCTTGCTTCGACTTAAACTTCGTGACTTCTATTTGCCGTCTTTTATCAGCATTGTCGCGGGATCAAGAAGCAAATCGTTTTGCGTGGAATCGGTTGATTTTCCCTTGAGAGATTTAATAAATACTTCATCGCCTTTTGCCGCCAGTTGAACAATAACATCGAATAAGTCTGTCACATGTAAAAATGAAAGAGGCAGTCCATTTTCTTGCGGCGGTATATGGCGATGCGTATGAACGGTAAACCAAATGCGCATCGAATATTTCCGCGCCAACTCTTTTAATTGCTCGAGCGGCCCGCGGCCGGCTTCATCAAATTTAAACCCGTCGATGATAACAGTATGCGGTTTGAAAATATTTTGTTCCATTAAGTCGGTTAAACGTTCTTCCAGCTTCGGCGCGCTGAAACCTTCAACTTTGAAAGTCATGATAAAACGATAAGGCTGAATTTTGTCCCAGTGATCTTGAATTTCAGCAGCATCATAATTTGCGGCAATATTATGAAATAACTCCTGATACCAGACATCAACTTTGCTCACGGCATCGTTGAGACTTACATGCAGGACAGGCTGTTCGCGTAACATCGCATTTAGCGCAACCTGGACAAGCAAGGCAGTCTTGCCTACTCCGGCATGAGCTAAAACGGCGCCAAATCCTCCTTTGGACAAAATATCTTCATTTTCATAACCGAGCTTAATGAGGGGATTACGGTAAATCATTTCTTTTTTTATCATGACAATATCCTTATAAGTTAGATGAACAACATTTTCTGCCCATTTTAAGGCCCTGCTGTTTCTCAATATCATTAAATCTTATGCGGCTGATTTTTTATTTTCAGCCGCTTCCAGAGTAATCTTCTCCGCGATTGACTGCGGCACCTGCCGGTAAATAGCAAATTCCATCGTAAACTGCGCCTTTCCCTGCGTGGCTGAACGCAGGATAGTAGAAAATCCGAACATTTCCGCCAGCGGCACCTGTGATTCAATCACGCACATGACATCTTCATCCTGAGAGCCGATAATCATGCCGCGGCGCTGATTTAAAAGTCCCATTACCGGACCTTGAAATTCCGTCGGAGTTTCTACAACTACTTTCATTATCGGCTCGTGGATAACAGGCTTGGCCCGCAGATACGCGTCCTTGAATGCTCCGCGAGCACATGCCTGGAAAGCCATATCCGAAGAATCTACCGCATGGGAAGCGCCATCGTTGATGAGTACTTTCACACCAGTAATCGGAAATTCCAATTTTGGCCCTTTGGCCATACTTTGTTTAAATCCTTTTTCGCAAGCAGAAATAAATTGTGTAGGAATGGCACCGCCGAATATTTTATTTTCAAAAACAAAATCGGCATCGCTGACCGGTTCAATAAAACCGGCAATGCGAGCGAATTGACCGGCACCACCGGTTTGTTTTTTGTGGGTATAATTGAAATCGGCACGCTGTGTGATTGTCTCGCGATAAGCAACGCGGGGATTACCTGTCGTAACCTCAGCGCCATATTCCCGCCGCATTCTTTCTACATAAATATCCAGATGCAATTCACCCATACCTTCGATAATTGTTTCATTGGTTTCAGGATCAACAAAAGTTTTAAAAGTGGGATCTTCCTTACAAAATCTATTTAGCGCCTTGGCCATAGCCATTTGCGATTTGTTGTCTTTGGTCGTGATGGCCGCAGATATAACCGGTTTGGGCACATACATGGAAATCATAGTTACATTTGTTCCCAGGGAAGTAAAAGTATCTCCGGAAGAACATTCAATTCCGAATAACGCTCCGATGTATCCGGATTGTAGAGATTCGACATCTTCCATCTGATCAGCATGCATCCGCACAACACGGCCAACCTTCACCTTTTTGCCGTTGCGGATATTGACAATAGTTGATCCCTTCGCCACTGTTCCCTGATAAACGCGAACATAGGTTAATTGCCCGTACTGACCATCTTCCAATTTAAAGGCCAAAGCAACAATTGGTTTTTCGGGATCATTATCCAGCACAACGAGTTCTTCATTATTATCCATATCCATCGCCACATTTTCTACGTCGGAAGGACATGGCAAAAGATAATTCACACCATCCAGCATTGGCTGTATGGCTTTGTTCTTATATGCTGATCCCATATAAACAGGGGTTATTTTTCTTTGCAATGTCCCTTTGCGCAGAGCTTCGTAAATCAATTCGGAAGTTATTTCACTTTCATTCAGAATTGCTTCCGTCAATTCATCAGAAAACACCGAAGCGGCATCAATTAATTCTTCCCTTTTTGCTTTGGCTTCTTCCAGAAGATTCTGCGGAATTTCCGCCTCGCGGACAATCTCGCCATTATCACCATCAAAATAAAGCGCTTTCATACTGACTAAATCAACGACGCCTTCGGCTTCATTTTCCAAACCAATAGGAATCTGCATGGCTACGGCATTGTGGCCCAGCTTTGTTTTTAACTGGCTGATTACACGGAAAGGATTAGCGCCGCTGCGGTCGCATTTATTAATAAAGGCAATACACGGAACCTTATATCTTTTCATCTGGCGGTCAACTGTAATGGATTGAGACTGAACGCCGCCTACAGCGCACAAAACGAGAATGGCGCCGTCCAAAACACGGAGCGATCTTTCCACTTCTATGGTGAAATCGACATGCCCCGGCGTATCTATTATATTTACCTCATAGCCTTTCCATTCACAATACGTGGCTGCGGAAGCTATCGTAATTCCACGTTCCTTTTCCAGTTCCATGGAATCCATAGTGGCTCCCACACCATCTTTCCCCTTGACATCATGGATGGCATGAATTCTTTTCGTATAGTAAAGAATTCTTTCGGTAAGCGTAGTTTTGCCGGAATCAATATGAGCGCTTATACCGATGTTACGAATTTTTGGATTGTCGATCTTCATTACCTTTTCCCTTTTTTTAAAAAATCTTTTTTCTAATTATCACTCAATCGGTGTCATTAATCCCCGTTCGCTCCGCTTTCGGACTTGTTGTTTCACAAAAAAAACCCCACACTTGTAAGAATCTCTGCAAGATGGGGTGTCCACCATAAACGAGCTTTTATAATTTTAAAATTATACATCCTGCTTCGCGATATGTCAAGTTATTATTTTATCAGGAACTTGTTTCTTCCGGTTAAACGTGTTAGCTTCACGCACCTTTATTGTGAAACTCCAATTCTGAAAGCGAAGCACATCAGAATTGGTAAGTTGAACAATCCCGCGAAGCGGAGGGTACACTACCCCGCAGCTTGCTGTGGGGTTCATTCCCGTGATTAACTTAATTACAAAGGAGTTTTGTAAATGATTGACGAAATAATGCCCCGGCTCTACCGGATTATAATACCTCTGCCCAACAGTCCGTTGAAAGAACTCAATTCATACGTAATCAAGGCCGATGACCGGAACCTGATTATCGATACGGGATTCAATCGCACTGTCTGTTTTGAGGCTATGCAGGAAGGTCTGCGCGCCCTTGATATCGACTTGTCCAAAACCGACTTCATGCTAACCCATATGCACGCCGACCACATAGGACTGATTTCCAAGCTGGTTACGAAGACCAGCACCGTTTACTTCAGCAGAATTGACGCCAGGGTCTTCGACAAGGACATCAGTTGGCAGCCAATGCTAGATTACGCGGTAATCAACGGATTCTCTCTCGATGACCTTATGAAGGCTCTGCACAATCACCCCGGATTCAAGTATAGCCCGGAAACAATTCCCGAATTCAATTTAATTGACGATGGCGATTTAATTAAGATTGGCGATTACAGCCTTCAATGCCTGCTGACGCCCGGACACACGAAGGGACATATCTGTCTTTATGATGAAAAGAAACAGATACTGTTCTCCGGCGACCACGTTCTTTACGACATAACACCTCATATCGAGTCCTGGTCATACGAGGTCAATGCACTCAAAAACTATCTGGAAAGTCTGGAAAAAATCAGAAATTTACCCGTTAATATTGTCCTTCCCGGACACCGCAATTTCTTTACCGACCTCAAGGGAAGAATAGACGAATTGAAGAAACATCATCAGAATAGAGTTAATGAAGTACTTGAGGTTTTGGGGAAAAACACAATGAGCGCCTACGATATTGCCGCTGGAATGACCTGGGATATCGATTGTGAAAGCTGGGAACAATTCCCCATCGCCCAGAAATGGTTTGCCACCGGCGAAGCCATTGCCCATCTACGCTACCTCGAGAGCGAAGGACGGATCAAACGAAACACCGACCAGAAGATTGTAACCTTCTCGGCATACTAAATTAATTTTTAAAATTGCAGTAACATCACGGGGGGGTATTGTACCCTCCGCTTCGCGGGATAATTCGACTAACTCTTCAAACTTCACTTCGTTCGTTTTCAGCGAGTCTCATTACAACTACCCAATTCCGCTGCGCTTCGCTTTCGGAATTGGAGTTTCACAATAAAAAAAGCACTCTGGTATAATTTCTCATACACGGAGTGCTCATTTTTTTAGTTTTCAACAAAAACTAGATAGGTCTGACGTTTTCTGCTTCCAGGCCTTTTTTGCCCTGAGTAACATCAAAACTTACAGTTTGGCCCTCTGATAACGTCTTGAAGCCGCTGGCCTGAATTGCACTGAAATGCACAAAAACATCGCTACCGCCTTCTTGCGTGATGAAGCCAAAGCCCTTGCTTTCGTTGAACCACTTTACTTTACCTTCTGACATAGTTTAATCCTCCTTTCATAGAATTTCAAAAAGTCGAATCAGCACGATGACAGAACTAAAAAAGCCACCAAGACTCTAAAGAACCTGGTGGCTAACCTATGTACTTCAAAATGTCTAATTTCAACTCTTTCCTTCGTCTATATTTCTAAATATCCGAAGTTGAGACGATACTACGGCAATTTCGGATAATAGTCAAGCTTTATTTGTATAAATAACGGTTTTTACGAATAATATTGAGAAGACATGTCCCACTTCCTCGATATAAAGCGGGGCGTTACGATGTTTATGCTTTGGAAAAATATATCCATGTTGGTTGAAGTCGGAGACTTGAACCAACATGGTATTTAAACTTTTAATTATCGGCGTACTAATACCATTCGATTTCAAAGGATAACGCGGCGGCAGTGAAACTCGAATTACAATGACGCAGTAAACTGGAATTCGTTAGTTGAACTGTCCCGCTTCAGTGGGGCAAGGAGGAGGCTCCGCAGGCGTATTGTATACGCGTGACCTTCAGGTTATACGTTGAGGAAGCCGACGACGATGCCAACAAAGTTAGCCGAAGGAAGCGAATTGGTATAAACTAGTGTTTCATATCCTTCATATTATCCGCTGGTTTTTTCGGACTTGGTTTATTCGGAACCGGTTTATTCATCATCATCTTTTCATGTTTCTTTTCACCCGGCTTCATGCACATCTTATGCATGTTCTTAAACTGATCGTCGGTTAAAATAGCCCGCATATCTTTCATGGCTTTTAACATTTCCAAATGCCGGGCGGTTTTTATATCTCCAATTTTCTTAACCGTGGAGGTGGCCTTATCCAGATCAAAATCTTTCACTTCCATTATTTCCATAAGTTCGATCTCGGCAATCTTCAGATCGGCTTTTGACCGGATCTGGCTTTTTTGCATTTCCCTGCGCATAGACTTCATTTTTGTTATCTGGTCATCGGTAAGCCCCATATGGTGCATGTGTTCCATGCACATCATATCGCCACCCATCATGTCCATGTGGTCCATTTCCATCATCTGTCCATGCCCTTCCCCATGACCCTTCATGGGCATATCCATCTGTGAAAAAGCGGGCACAGCAAAAACAACCGTCAACAACAATGCAAATACTATTTTTTTCATAATCTCCTCCTGTTTGTCTGGTTTAAATTCAATCTTCCTAAAGACCTTCTATTTTTCAGCACCTCTTGCACGGTGCTGATTATCTAATAAAATTTGTCCACGCCCTCTCTTCATTTTCCGGTAGAGTAACACCTGCTTTTTTACCCGCTTCGATTGATTTTAAAAGCCATGCCATATTCCGGCCCAGCGTCCGCATTGTCTGTAATCCTTCAAGATCCTGCAGTACTTCTTCTGGCGTGTTGCCATGCACCATATTCCAGTACTGAGACGAAACAATCGGCATATTATTGATGGTAAAATATTTATTCAGTTGTTCAAATGCCGAGATAGCGCCGCCCCGGCGGCAGCTGACAATTGCCGCACCCGATTTGTAGGCAAAGAAATTACTGCCGGAAAAAAAGCAGCGGTCTAAAAATGATTTTATGAAACCGGAAGGTCCCGCGTAATGGACAGGAGAACCAAAAACAAAACCGTCCGATTTATCGGCCTTATCAAGGGCGACGTTGACGGCATCATCATCGAACACGCATTTCCCCAGTTCAAGACATTTTGCACATGCCGTACATCCTCTGATAGGTTTTTTCCCGATATAGAATATTTCNNGTGCATCCTTTTTTGTTGGGACTTCCATTAACCAATAATACTTTCATTTTATAAACCTCTATTTTAAAAAATAATATTAATAATTGAAATTTGCAAGAGCAGATCAGCGGCGGTCAAAAACCATTCGCTGCGTCAGCTTGTCAGGCGTCATTTTTTAATAAGCTGATTCCCGATACTCCAGGCTTGGCCAACCGATTCGCCAAGCGACCAGTATGAATTATCAGGTATCGTCAGAAAAAGAAAATCGGCTTTTGTGGGATTTACTTTGCCATTCTCCAGACACTTCTGAGATGCGTACGCGCCTTTGATTTCACCGACAAAGAAAAAGTTAGTCGGCCCTTCGATAGTCTGCACAAGAGAACACTCCAGATTTAATGAAGCTTCGTCAATCATCGGAGCTGTCTTTAAATCACCATAGAAAAGAGTGAATAATGATGACTTATCCACTTTTTTGCCAGAGACAATTCCACAATAATCGGTCTTTGCTATATCGGTGCGATTGGGAAAACAGATGCTGAAACTTTTGTTTTCGACTATACCCTCGGCAGTCGCATGCACTCGACCAATTCCAATGCCTATCCATGGCGGATTCGCGTTTACGCGGGAAACCCATCCGGCTGTCATAAGGTTAGCCCTGCCTTTCAGCAAACAGCCGACCAAAGTCACCGGCATTGGTATAAATACATTGTTATCTATTTTAATATTATTCATTGATAACCTCCTCTGTTGGCGAATAATCAATATTCATAAACTTAAGTTTTGCCGCGGCGTTTTGGTTTCTCCGGCGCAAACAGGCTGGTGTATTTCTGGTACAATTCAAATAAAAAAGCCACGCGCTGGGCTTCGGTCTGGAAATTGGTTTTACCATAGGCGGCATCCACCGCTTTATCCAGTTGCTGATGAGCTTTGAGCAAGGCAGGCGGCATGGTCAGCGGATCGTAAAGGTCGGCCAGAGATGATTCGGGAAATTGCGCGCGAGCGTCGAGTACAGCCTGCGCGGCGGTTTCAATAGTTTGCTTTTGCTTTTCACTTGGCTTTTCCGGCCACGAGAAATTGTTGTAAACGATAGTATTTGAATAGCTGTAATCGCTTTTTAGTCGGCCAGCAACGACTCGCATCCATGCCATATGCATAGATGAGGTTAATACTCCAAAATGAAATAATGTTGCATTTGGTACTGTGTAAAGTTTGTCTCCGGCAATATGTTCTTTTGGTAGATATCCAATTGGTATGTAGGTTCTTCGCTCAGAAGAAACACGTGGAACAGCTAAATAATTGCTATTTGGCTGGTTAAGTTGCTTAAATATTGTTGGTGTTTCTGCTGCTGATCTTGTAGAAGGTGCTGGGCTTGCTAAACGCATTTCTTTGACAAGCTCAACTCGGCGAAGCACTTCTGGCATATCTCGTAAGTCATTTGGTTGGCAATCAACAAGCCATAGGCAGAAACGAGGTATGGAGTTTATGTATTCATTTCCCATGGAGAATGGTCTGATCCATTTTTCTGCTTTTGGTTCAATGCTAAGAAGTTCTTCTTTTTCCTCTAAGTCTAATAGCAGGTTGCCGCCATCTTTTGGCATGCTGCCAAGAGTCATTTTGGGAACATTGGCAATAGGTAGTCGTCTTGCGTCCAATATAACTGTTGGCGCGTCCACTAAATATGGGTTAATATTTTGCGCTTTTATTTTATGTGGTTCGCCTTTAATGTTTTCATATTCAAATAACCACTTTGGTGAAATATCAAAAAGTGCACAGCCAATGATCACGCAATGCACAGCCGCTTTGCCGCGCGCCTCGTTGTTCCACTGGAATGTTCTATGTGCAAAGTTAATCTTTATTCCATATTTCTGAATCATCTCTGGCCACAATATAGCAACCTGCTCACCTTGAACTACAGAGTTGGTTGAGACATATGCACAAGAAATTTTTGTATCCTGCATATACTGCGCAGCTTTGGCGTACCAGCATGCTACATAATCAAGGCTGGTCGCTGATTTCAGGCCTGAAAATATATCCACTACATCTTTTTTCTGTTCGGAATTCTGCCATTGGTATCCCACATATGGTGGATTGCTCATGATGTAACTGACATGCCGGGCGGGCACGACTGTTTCCCAGTCAATCCTCAGCGCATTGCCGCAAACAATGGTGCTGCTCACCTCCAGCGGAATGCGGACAAAGTAAAGGCCGAACTCTTCGGAGACCAGCAAATTCATCTGGTGATCCATCAGCCACAGGGCCACCTGCGCGATCTGCGCGGGAAACTCCTCTATCTCGATGCCGAAAAACTGATCAACATTCAAATTAATCAGCGAATGAATATTCAGTTCACTCTGCATGTTGACACGCGATGCCCGCAATATCTCCAGTTCCAGCAGGCGCAGTTCACGGTAGGCGATTACAAGAAAGTTGCCGCAGCCGCAGGCGGGGTCGAGAAAATTCAGCCGCCGCAGTTTTTGATGAAACTCAAGCAGTCTGTTTTTGTTATGTTTGATTTTTTCAAACTCTTCCCAAAGCTCGTCCAGAAAAAGCGGTTTGATAAGTTTGAGAATGTTTTCTTCGCTGGTGTAATGCGCGCCCAAGTTTCGCCGTGCGGCTTTGTCCATGATGGACTGGAAAAGCGAACCGAAAATAGCTGGCGATATTCTACTCCAGTCCAGCGCGCAGCAATTCAGTAATTCCTGCCGCATGGCGGAATCAAAACCGGCTGTGGGCAGCATCTCTTCAAAGAGCTTGCCGTTGACATAAGGAAAGGCAGCGAGTTGTTCATCGAGATTTTTCAGGCGCTTTTCGCGCGGCGTGTTTAAGACCTGAAACAATGTGCTGATATGGTGAGCAAGATCGGAGCCATCTTCACTTGTGCGCTCCTCGATATAATCCTTAAACTGCTGGCGTTCAAAAATGCCGGTGTCTTCCGCAAACAGACAGAAAAGCAGCCGCACCAGATACAACTCCAGCGGATGCCCGCTGTAACCGACATCCTTCATCTGATCGTGCAGTTTGCCCATCTGCTCGGCAGCCTTGATGTTGACTGGGTCCTGCTCCTGAATCTTGTGGGTCTGATAACCGGCGATAAAACCGAACAGACGCACATTCCTGTGCAAATCTTTCAGATCAAATTCGTGCTGTTGGTTTTCTTCCAGATCGTAGAGACGAAAGCGGGCAAAATCGGAAACGATTACATATTTGGGCAGATCGCGCTCGCCGATGCCATCAAAATAATCGAGTGCCTGATTATAGGCCTTGTCGAGACTCATGCCGCGCGATTTGTGTTCGACAACAAGCACTCCCTTCCAGAACAGATCGATAAAACCATCCTTGTCGGCGTGTTTTTTAACGTGCTCTTCAAAACTTGCCACCCGTCTACGAGAAATGCCAAACACATTGAAAAATTCATCCCAGAAAGATTTTGCTTCGGCCTTCTCGGAGCTTTCCTGCTGCCATTCTTTGGAAAATGCGAGTGCGCGTGTTTTAATTTCGTTCCAGCTTAGCGGCATTGACTCTCTTCATTCTTCATAGATTTGATATAAGATTTATTGTAACGGTTGTAAATGTTCGCTGATTAGATAACTCTTTTGGCATAATTTGTAAATAATAAAAATATACCAAGAGAGCCTGTGAAGTAAGCGAGCGAATACCGAATTATATTATTTCTTATGAATCAAAGTCCTGCATCTTCATTGATGTTGGCTGTTTTTTTGTTGTCTGCCAAAATCACGCATGGCGTGGTTGTTGAGAAACCTTATGTTTGGGGGCTGTTCAAAAATGTTCAGATGCAAGGCGCGCAAATAACCGAACCGCGAGGCGTATATAGATACACGTTGAGCGGTGCGGTTTGCAGCGCAACACAGTAGATGAGCGTTTTTCAACAGCCCCAAGGTCTTTAATAAGTGATACACCCCCTTGAAATTAGCAAGATCATCCATATATTAGAATTGTAAAGGTGCTGATTAAGAATAAACAAGCATTGTGGCGCTCTTTGATATTGAATTCAAGTTCTTTGAAAGATACGCTAAAAAGAGTATTTGGAAATCGAGACTCTGCGATGTTCGTATTGAGTCTATTCTACTGGATGTTAACAAAAATGAAAACACAGAGTCTTTGTGGCGATTATAAGCCTTAAAGACCAAGAACTCAAATGATGGACTCCAGTTAAAAGACAAGACGGCATATGTGGATCTCGTTAGCCCCTTCGCAAGAAATGCGTTTCTTGGAGGGGCTTTTTAATGAGACTTTCTGAAAACGAGCGAAGTGAAGTTTGAAGAGTAAGTCGAATTAATCCCATGAGCAAAGCGAATAGGGATAATGAGAAACAATTAAACTAGCAAAGCGAACGGGGGATCAATGACATCGCTGTTAACTCGTCGCCACCTCGTGTGACCTTTAGGTTATCAGGTGGTTAGGTTATTTAGGTTATACGTTGAGGAAGAAGACGACGATGCCAACAAAGTTAGCCAAAGACCGGGAGCGTGTCCAGCAAGGGAGCGCATAGTAAATAAGGTTTTTACCTTACCGGTAAGTTACCACCTGAGAAGTGGTAACTTACAAGCGAATTGGTATTAGCGAGCGAATACTGAATGATATCATTCCTTATGAATCGAAATCCCTCATTTTCGTTGATTTTTGTTGGTTGTTTTGTTGTCTGTCAAAACCACGTATAGTCTTTAATAATTGATACAACACTCCTTGACATTAACAAAAAGCAGCCTTATAATAAGACACAAAGACGCTGCAATGCGAAAGGCTAGAATTATTTCTCTGCGATATGAAAGAAATTTCAATCATTTCACTGGGAGGTAAAAAGAAAAGCATTTCGAAATATTTGTGGTGAACATGAACTGCCCGAAAGGACGGTAATTAAATAGGCTGACTACAGCCTAAGAATAAGCAAGCATTGCGGCGCTCTTTGATATTGCATTCAAGTTCTTTGAAATATAAGCAGAAAAAATATTATGCAGCCGAGATTCTGCGGTGCGCGTATTGAGTCTATATCTACTGGACGTTAACGAAAAAGAAATCACAGAGTCTTAGTGGTGATTATCACCCTTAAAAGACCAAGAATTTAAATGATAGACTCCAGTTAAAAGACAAGACGGCATTTGCGGATCTCGTTAGCCCCTCGCAAGAAATGCGTTTCTTCGGGGGGCTTTTTTAATGAGACCCAAGCTTCAGAAACAAAGTGTACTGAAGCTTGCTGATCGAATTACCCCTGAGCGAAGCGAACGGGGGTAATGATGCCGCGCTCAAAAACAAAGTGTATAACCTAAAGGTCACAAGCTGAAGCTTGCTGGTCGAATTATCCCATGAGCAAAGCGAATAGGGATAATGACCATGGATTTTAGTTATTTTACATTTCAAAATAATGTTTATGGTGAAATTAACATAAGTTTATTCCCCTGCGGCAGAGACCGCAGGGCGAAATAAGGAATAGTTTTTTATAATCTTGGAAACCTAAGGTTTCCAAACCTTCCTAAAGGGAAGGCTGTGGCAGAGACCACAGCGTGAAATTTTTATATCTAAAAAAACCACAGAATGTTAAGCTAGCATTCCCACATTTTTATTTTTCAATTTAAATATGCCTCTTGTGCTGGACGGTGGTAATTTATGGGATATTACACTGTTGCTTTCGCCTGTTACTCTCTTTCCATCAGTAATCCTCAATTCGGACAACTGTACAATTCTGAACAGTTGTAGGTGCAGTCAACGTTTTTGATGATGATTTGGTTTTTCAAAACCGATCATTGAGTTTTTTATTGACAACTTCCTGTGGTCAAGCATCCAGTAATTTTAATAGGCTTTCAGCATTTCAATCGGAAATGAATGACCATCACCTTTATAGAGCTCCCGAATACTCTTGGGGTGCATACATACAGTAATAACGTTTTGAGAATTGGAGACATACAGGAATAGAATGGAACTGCCTGGATTATCGTTGAAAAAGACCTTATTTTTATGGAAATAACCATTTTTCTGTTAGACGGGTTATCTAATTTATTACTGATCAGTGTTTAAGAAATATTTATCATTGATTTTACTTGCTAATTTAAGTTTTCTATAAACAGAGGGATATATGAATTGCATTTGGCATATAAACTGCTGTAAATTAAGAAGCAATATTAAAAAAATCTCGAAGGAACTTTATGTTAAAGATTTTCCGTAAAAAAGAAGGACAAAAAGGTTTCACGTTGATTGAATTGATGATCGTTATCGCGATCATCGGTATATTGGCTGCCATAGCCATCCCGCAGTTCGTAAGTTACAGGCAGAAAGGATACAATACCAAAGCCAAAGGTGAATTGAAGAACTACTATACGGCTTGCCAAGCTTATATAGCGGATGTCTCGCAAGCGACCGACTGTGCTTTAGCCACAGTGTCTCCCTGGTTTTCACCGTCAGGTGATGTGACCATTGTACCAGTAGGATTTCCAACAATGTCTGGTACTACTTCTTTTCATAGTGCAGGCACTTCAACCTACAGCATTCTAGCTAGTGGTAATATTACACCGTAGTTAAAACGGAGTATAAATTGGTTCACTGGAAAGGCTGGTTAATTTTAACCGGCCTTTCTATTTTCTAAAAATCTGAAATCAATTGAACAATATTTAATATGCTAAAAACCTCATCATTACAAATAGCTCACAATTACAATTGATATTCCGCACTTTTGTTATCTTATATAGGTTGCGGACTCGTAGGTGCAGTCAACGTTTGTGATGATAATTCGGTTTTTCAAAATCGATCACTGAGTTTTTTATTGACAACTTCCTGTTATCCACAAATCTTCAACCGGCATGAATATGCAATACTTCAATCAGTAATAAATGAGACGGTGTAATTTCCACTTTTAAAAAAAGTCAATGACCACCGCCAGAGG
>PLMV01000160.1 GCA_003141615.1 Syntrophaceae bacterium | reverse complement strand
AAGGTTGAGGAACCTGCTACTCCCAAGGAGGCTGTTGTTGCTCCCAGTCCTCTTTTTGCTGCCTATTCCGGTCATGTTAAATCTTTCAAAAGTGAAGATAACGCAGTTATATTCGTTAACAAAATGAAGGCCAAAGGGCTTGTTGCCTTTTATCAGAAAGAAGACGTTCCGGGAAAGGGAGAATTTTACAGAGCATACATTGGCAGATACAAAACCCGCCCGCTTGCCCGCAAAGCTTTGACAAAACTAAAAAAATACGGTGAAATTGATTATTTCCAGATTCAGAAGACGGCAGGGGAAAAAAGGGAAATGGTGACAAAGAAAATGGAGCTCAGGGCGCAAAAGAAAGAGTCAGCCCAGAAACCGGAAAACAAAACGGCACCTTCCATCGACACCCATCACTATTATGAAGGAATAAAGGGAATTGTTTTAAAGAATGGGAAGGTCATTAAAGGACAAATAATAAGTATTGATGATAATGATGTTCTAAAGATTCGTACAAAAAAGGGAAAAATTTTATCATATTCTTTTATAAAGGAAGTTAAGGAATACATAACAGAATGAGAAATATGAACCGGAATAAGGCGTCCGGAACGAGACTCGAGTGAGTTGCAGATGGGTCGAACGGTGACGGATTCATGCGCCGTGCTAATCCGATTCTTTACGAGTTATTGAGAACAAAGCCTCTGAGAAGAGGATCTAATCTACAAAACATGCTCTCAGGCATCAGGTGAAATACAGATTCGCTCTTCCCATTTACCCGTGCGTCCCTTACCATACGATGCTTTATAAGAGCACAAGGTGAACTCCGTTTACAGCACAATAGAAAATATTCATTCGGACAAGCTCTTAATCTTTCGCTAAGCTCCGGCCGCGCCATATCATGTAGATTGCGGGATAAATAATCAATTCGAGAATGGTCGAAGTTATCACACCGCCAACCATGGGCGCGGCAATCCGCTTCATGATGTCGGCGCCGGCGCCGTGGCTGAACATGATAGGGATCAGGCCCGCTAAAATGACGCTCACCGTCATGATCTTGGGACGGATTCTCTTCACGGCGCCGAACATGATGGCCTCTTTCAGATCGGCCACCTTCGCCATTCTTCCTTCTTTTTTCCATTTCTCATAGGCAAGATCAAGGTAGAGGAGCATCACTACGCCCGTTTCCGCGTCGAGCCCCGCTAAGGCGATGATACCCACCCATACGGCGATGCTCATGTTGTAATTGAGAATATAGAGAAGCCAGAAGGAACCAACGAGGGAAAAGGGAACGGCAATCAAAACGATGATTGTTTTGATGACTGATTTCGTATTGAAGTAAAGCAGGATAAAAATGATAAAGAGCGTAAGAGGGATGACCATTTTCAGCCTTTCGTGGGTCTTGACTATATATTCATATTCACCGCTCCAGGAAAGCCGGTAGCCTTCAGGTATTTTCAAAGAAGCAACCTTCTTTCGGGCTTGATCAACATATCCGCCCACATCTGAGCCTGAGTAATCGATAAAGACATAGGCGGTCAAGAGGCCTTCTTCACTTTTTATAGCCGTCGCACCTTTAACAATTTTAATATCGGCGAGTTCCCCCAAAGGTATCTGGAGAGGGCCGGTTGAGCCGGACATACCCGCAGCCGATGCGGCAACCGGAGGGTTCGCCGTCATCACCGGCACCAACACCCTTCTGAGCTTTTCCACGTCATTGCGTAATTCCCTTGAATACCGGACATTGACAGGATAGCGCTCCCGCCCCTCAACCGTAGTGGTGAGATTCATCCCCCCGATGGCGACCTGAATCACTTCGCCGACATCATCCACGGTCAGGCCGTATCGTGCCACTTCATCTTTCTTGATGGTGATATCGAGAAAGTAACCCGTCGCGACTCTCTCCGCGTAAACACTGCGGGTTCCCGGAATGTCCTTGAGATTATTCTCCAATGCCATTCCTATCTTTTCTATTTCTTCGAGATTTGGCCCTAAAATTTTAATTCCGACGGGAGTCCTGATTCCCGTGGCCAGCATGTCAATGCGGGCCTTGATCGGCATGGTGAATGAATTCGCCACCCCCGGTATGGATAACGCATCGTTCATCTCGTCTTTGAGCTTTTCTACCGTCATCCCTTTACGCCATTCGGATTCCGGCTTCAGGTTGATCACCGTCTCGAACATTTCCAGGGGCGCCGGGTCTGTCGCTGTCTCCGCCCGTCCCGCCTTACCGAATACCTGGGCAACTTCCGGGATTTTTTTCAGAATCTTATCCTGTATCTGCAGCAAGGAGGATACTTCGGAAATGGATGCTCCGGGCATGGTCACCGGCATATAAAAGAGAGAACCTTCATAAAGAGGAGGCATAAATTCCGAACCAAGTTTCATAAATGGATAAATAGTCAGGATCATAATGATGACGGCGGCAACAATAACCGTCTTTTTAAATCCCAGAGCAAGCTTGGCGACGGGTTCATAGATTTTGTGCAGGATGATGCTGATGGGATTATTTTCTTCCGGCCGAATTTTCCCCCGGATAAAAAGCGTCATCAAAACAGGCGTCAGAGTGATGGCGAGAAAGGATGAAAAGAGCATGGCAAATGTTTTCGTATAGGCCAGTGGTTTGAACAGCCTTCCTGCCTGCGCCTGCAGCGTGAAAACGGGGAGGAATCCCACGGTGATCACCAGAAGAGAGAAGAAAAGGGAAGGGCCGACTTCTTTGGCCGCGCCAATGATCACATCCGTCCTGTTACCCGGCCTCCCTTCCGCTTCCCAATCTTCGAGTTTCTTGTGAGAGTTTTCCACCATGATGATGGCGGCATCGACCATGGCCCCGATGGCAATGGCGATACCGCTGAGACTCATGATATTGGAAGTGACGCCCAGATAATACATGCAGATAAAGGACATGATGATCGCCACGGGCAGGGTGAGGATTACCACCAGCGCGCTGGGCAGGTGAAACAGGAAAATGAGACACACTATACTGACGGCAAGGGCCAGCTTGATGATCTCATCTTTCAGAGTGCCGATGGAACGCTTGATCAGGTCCGACCGGTCATATGTCGTGACAATCTTCACACCCTGTGGGAGGCTGGGCGCAATGTCTTTTTGGATTTTTTCTTTGACCCGCTCGATAACGGAAAGGACATTTTCACCGAAGCGGACAACAACAATTCCCCCGGCAACTTCTCCCTTGCCGTCTAGATCCGCCAGACCCCTCCTGATTTCCGGCCCGAACTGAACACGGGCAACGTCTTTTAAAAAGACCGGCGTCCCCGCATTATTCGTGCCCAGGGAAACGTCTTCCAGATCCTTGAGGTTCTTGATATATCCCCGGCCTCTCATCATATATTCCACGCCGGACATCTCCAGCACCCTGCCTTCCACATCCCGGTTGCTCTTGCGGATTACCTCCATTACTTTTGTGATCGGGATATTATAGGCAAGGAGACGGTTGGGATCGATGGTGACCTGATATTGCTTTACAAAACCGCCGATGCTCGCTACCTGCGAAACTCCGGGAACGCTTTCCAGTCCCAGCTTAATGATATAATCCTGAATGGAGCGCAATTCGGAAAGATCATGGCCGCCTGTCTCATCAACGACGGCATAGGAAAACCCCCAGCCGAGGCTCGTCGCATCGGGACCAAGGACGGGATTCACATCGGCGGGAATTTTATTTTTAACAGCCTGAAGATACTCCAGCACCCGGCTTCTCGCCCAGTAGATATCCGTCCCCTCCTTGAAAATTACGTAGATGAAGGAACTGCCGAGATAGGAAAACCCTCTGACTGCCTGTACCTGCGGGGCGGCAAGGAGGGTGGAGGAAATAGGGTAGGTGATCTGGTCTTCCACCAGATCGGGGCTTCGGCCTGTCCATTCGGTGTAGATAATGACTTGAGTGTCGCTCAAATCAGGAAGGGCATCGAGGGGCGCATTCTTTAACGCCCAGTAGCCCCAGGCAAGGGAAAGTATCATCACCAGAAAGATGATGAATTTATTGCGGGCGCTGAATTCAATTATTTTGGCGATCATAAATTTACCGGAAAATAAATGTCATCCCTGCGAAAATATTATTTTGATGCCCTTTTTATTTTAGCCTGCGCAGGGGTTTTATGCCCTTAAGCTGAGCTTCGGAATCGATCAGGAAATTGGCCGAGGAGACAACCTTTTCACCGGCTTTGATTCCACGCAACACTTCCACAGCGCCGTCCGCCCGCAAGCCCAGTTCTACTTCGCGGGGTTCAAAGGCGCCTTCTCCTTTGTCCACATATACTACCTGCGACGTACCGGTATCGATCACTGCTGATTCCGGAATGACGAGTTTTTTGCCAAGACTTATCCTTATTTCCACATTCGTAAACATCTGGGGTTTCAACTGGCCTCCCGGGTTGGGAAGCGTCAAGCGGATCTTCGCCGTCCGGGTATCGGCTGAAATGGTGGGGTAGATATAATCAATCTTTGACGATAGTTCTTTTCCCGGAAAATAACTGAGGGTAATCCGTGCCGGTTGGCCGACTTTCACAAAGGGCAGTTCGTATTCGTAAATATCGGCGATGATCCATAGGGTGGAGAGATCGGCAATGTCGAAGAGCTTTTCTCCCGGCATGACCTTCATTCCCTGAACGGCCGTCTTCTGTGTAACAAATCCGCTGACGGGGCTGTATAAAGTCAACGTGCGGACAGGTTTGCCCGTCTGTTCGATTTGTTTTATCTGGGCATCCGATATGTCCCAGAGCCGCAGCCGTTGCCTTGCCGCATCCAGGGAGGCTGCGGCATCCTTGGCTATCATAAGCCCGAGCGTGTCATCTTTTTTCTTGTCGCCCGGTTGTGCTGCCCATTTTAAAACTCCCAGAAATTCCTGTTGTGTTGCCAGAAGCTCCGGGCTGTAAATCTCCACCAGCGGCTCTCCTTTTTTGACGTAGCGGCCCGTGTAATCTACGTGGAGTTTCTCAATCCAGCCCTCTATTTTCGTATTGATCGTAGTTTGTTTTCGCTCATCAGCTTCAATCCGCCCCACGGTGCGGATAACTTTCTGGATGGATTTCAGAGAAACTTTGACGGTCTTGACTCCGATGAGCTGCCGCTGCTGGGAAGAAATTTCCACCTGGGGCGCCTCTTCTGTCACTTCTTTCTGTGTCGCCTGAGGTTTTGCGGCCTGTTTCTCCACCGCCGCAGTGGGCTGCGCAGTATGTCCGGCGTGGCTCTGGGCAAGAACAGGCATTGAAAATATGAAACTCATAAAAAATAATAAACAGCCTGTAATGCTGATAACCAACACCGCGAGAAAATTCCGATCTTTCATTTCTTCTCACCTCCCGGCACTGAGGCCAAGCTTTCCGTTATCGCCTGAAGTCTCGCGATGGCTTTTTCTCTTTCCACAAATTGATTCCAGTAAAGAATTTCATAATCCAACAGGGTCTTGAGACGGGAGATCACAACGATCAGGTCCGTCCTTCCATTAGTGTATTCCGTGAGAGCCATGTCCACATCCTGAGTGTTCTTGGGAATCAAACCGTTCGTATAAAGATGCATGAGCTTTTCCGATGATCTGAGCATGGAGAAATTATCCTGTATGGCCGCTGAAATCATCAACTTTACAGCATCCAATTCCTGTTTCGCCTGCGCAAGAGATGCTTTTGCCTCCCGGACAGCCGGTTCCTGCTTCGTTTTGAAGTACAGAGGGATATTTATTGTTGCCGTTGCGCTCCACATATCTTTAAAATCACCGGAGCGGTTGAAATACGAGGCGTTAATACTGAAGTCCGGATAATACTCCTTTTGTGCCATCCGAAGTTTGGTGTCGGCTGCTTCTATGATTTTATTCCGTGCTTTTATTTCAGGAGAATTGCTGAGGGCTGTTTTCACGGCCTCACCCGCATCGGGATAGAAAGGTTTATATACCGGTTCGCTTGGTCTTCCCAGCGGCGGTCCATTTTCTCTTCCTATCGCGGCTCGCAGCATGGCCTCCAGAGACTGTATTTTCTGTTTGAACATCTCTTCTTTTTCCAGAAGCATGTATTTTTCCGTCTGCGCCATGAGTACTTCCTGCTGTATGGCACGACCTGCCGCATAGCGGGCCAGCGTCAAATCTTCTATTCTGAGGAAAAAATTTCGTTTGTCCTTGAACAAATCGATATTCTTGTAGGCCAGGAAGAGATCGTAATAAAGTTCCTTGACTCGTGCTACAGTCTTGAGCTTCAGGAGTTCATGCATGGCCTCCATGCTTTCCACATCCCGCTGCACCATTTCCCCTTTCAGCGAACGCTTGCCGGGAAACAGAAACTGCTGCGATGCCGAAAACATCCACTGGGAACCCTGTTCTTCGCCATAGGTGTACCTGTCAAATCCTTCGTTCTGATAGCCGAACGTGAACATGGGATCAGGAAGACTCCTCGCCTGGGGAACACGATATCTGGCGGCTTCTATCTTCGAGAGCGAGGCCTGAATTTCAGGGCTGTTCTTCAAAGCCTCTTCCGTAAGATCGGAGAGCTTCAACTCCTGGGCAAAGACAGATGTTCCCAGAAGAAAGACCGCCATGGCGAAAATAAAAGTGTGTATAGTCTTAGCTGACATCCACATTGAGTTTTACCGCCTGTGTCTTTCCGGCACGCGTGATTTTGATATTAACTGCCCAGGCTCCCGACATGGAAAAATTGACATTTGCCAGGTACCGGTTGCCGTTCAATTCGGCTTTTGCCTTGTAATTCATGGCCGGCATCCCCGGCATGGCCGGCATGCTGTAATCCACTGTCACCTTGGCGTCGGTTACATTGCCTCCTTTGTCATCCTTGATGCTTATCTCCATCTTATTCTGACCGGTAATGGGTGGATTCTTGTCCAGCTTTACCTCAACAGTGTAGCTGCCCGCCTTTTTCACGACCATGTAATCCTTCGCATAGACCAACCCCGCTGCCAGCAATAATATAATTAACACCGTAGTAAATCTCTTCATCATCTGTCTCCTTTCATTTCTTTTTTGTGAAACTCCAATTCCAAAAGCGAAGCGTATTGGAATTGGTAAGTTGAACAATCCCGCGAAGCGGAGGGTACAATACCCCGCAGCTTGCTTTGGAGGTCATACCCGTGATTCATGGAAAAAATACCATTAAATCGTTAACTTTTCCTTACTTATTTTAAAGTTTCTTTAGAAGGAAGGTTTTATCAAAAAGATCCCCTGCCTCGCTTCAGATTAGATCCGTGTCGTTTTATTATAATTATGACTATTGTTAAGTCAAGCTGCGATCAGCTTGCATATCCGGCATTGACAGTAACACTCTACATATGAAATAAAGCATTCATTAACATTTTCCGGAGAAAAGAATTGCCAAGTACAATGCAATATATTCGGCAAATTAGACAAAACCTTGATTCTGCAATGATTGCTGATTATTACAATATTACCCGCGAACTGAAAAATATTGAACAAAATAAATTTAAGGATGAAGCCGCTTCTTTCAGAAAATTAAACAGACTGAAAGGAATCTTGACGCTTTCCAATAAACGTTATCATAAGCGGGCGCTAAGTATCCCCCCGCTAAAATATCCGCAAGACTTGCCCATATCAGCAAAGAAGCAGGATATTATTGACAGCATTAAAAACAATCAAGTCACCATTATTACCGGTGAAACCGGATCCGGAAAGACAACGCAAATTCCCAAAATGTGTCTTGCCGCCGGTCGCGGACTGCGGGGAATTATCGGCCTTACCCAGCCCCGGCGCATTGCTGCTGTCAGCATTGCCCAGCGCATTGCGGCGGAACTTGGCGAAGAGTGCGGTAAATCTATCGCCTATAAAATCCGCTTTGAAGAAAAGACATCATCCGAGCCGTTGATCAAAGTCATGACCGATGGAATTCTGCTTGCGGAAACAGTTAAAGACCGTAATTTGCTGGCNNCTGATCATCACCTCGGCAACGATTGATACGGAAAAATTTTCCGAGGCTTTTAATAATGCGCCGGTAATCAAAGTTTCCGGCCGGATGTATCCGGTGGAAGTCCGCTATCGGCCGGTTGATCCGGTCAAAGAAGAGAAAGGCGAAACAACATATATTGATGAAGCCGTTGCCTGCGTGGAAAATTTACAGCAGGAAAGACGTTATGAAGATATTTTGATTTTTATGCCCACCGAGCAGGATATTCGGGAAACCTGTGGTCTTTTGGCCAAGAAATGCACAGGTGTTATTCTGCCTTTATACGCGAGGCTTTCCGGCTCTCAGCAAAGACTTATTTTTGCCGCTGCCGCTGAGCAAAAAATCATTGTGGCCACAAATATCGCGGAGACGTCCCTGACAATTCCCGGAATCAAATATGTAATTGACGCAGGGCTTGCTCGCATATTGGAATATAATCCCCGCAGCCAGACCACCGGCCTGCCGATAAAACCAATATCACTGAGCAGCGCGGAACAAAGAAAAGGACGCTGCGGCCGTGTGCAAAACGGCATTTGCATCAGGCTCTATTCCCAAGAAGAATTCTCGCAGAAGCCTCTTTACACACCGCCGGAGGTAATGCGTTCCAATCTGGCCGGCGTCATTCTGCGGATGCTTTCCCTCAATCTTGGCTCGGTTACTTCCTTCCCTTTTGTTGACCGGCCCCAACCCAAAAGCATCCGCGACGGCATCGATATTTTGCGTGATTTGGGAGCTCTGACCAGAAACGATGGTTCCGAAGAAACAAATCATTATATACTGACTGAAGTTGGCCGGACGATGGCCGAGTTCCCGCTTGATCCCCGAGTTTCCCGGATGCTGATCGAAGCTAAGAGCGAAACATGCGTAAACGAGATTGCCGTCATTGCCGCCGCGCTAAGTATTCAGGATCCGCGCGAACGGCCCTATGACAAAACTGATCAGGCCTCAAAAGCTCATGCTCTCTTTGCGCATCCCGAGTCAGACTTCTTAACCTATCTTAACATCTGGAATCGCTATCATGGATCACTGGAAAGTCTGCCAACACAGAGCAAACTTAGAAAATTCTGCCACGAACATTTTCTTTCCTATAAAAGGATGATTGAATGGCGGGATATCTATCATCAAATACTGGACATTATCGACGCAAAAAACAAAACGGCAAAAAATAAAAAACAGATCAAGATAGAAATAGATCAAGAAATATCCGATAAAATTCATCGCTGCATTCTCAGCGGTTATCTTTCCAATATTGCCCAAAAAAAGGAAAAAAACTTTTACAACGCGGCCAAGAGCAGAGCTGTGATGATTTTTCCAGGTTCCGGCTTATTCAATCGCGCAGGCCTTTGGATCGTGGCGGCAGAAATCAGCATGACCTCCCGAGTCTTTGCCCGCAGTGTTGCCAATATTAAAAGCGAGTGGCTGGAGGAACTGGGGAAAGACAATTGCCGCTATACTTACGCTGCCGCCCATTGGGAGAAAAATCGCGGGCAAGTTGTCGCTCTGGGAAAAGTAACTCTTTTTGGTTTGACCATTGTGGAACAAAGACCTGTCGCTTATGAAAGAATTAATCCCGAGGAAGCCAGATCAATATTTATCCGGGAAGCCCTCGTCACCGGAGAGGTTCCCCGCAGGATTCCTTTTCTGGAACATAACTTATCTTTATTCAATCATGTAAAAACTATGGAAGAAAAACTGCGTAAACGCGGTCTTGTTGTTGATGAAGAAACAATCGCCCGTCTTTACGAACAACGGCTGCCGGTGATTTCCGATATCCGGTCTTTACTGAACCTCATTAAAGAAAAAGGCAGCGATGAATTCCTGCGTTTCCGGGAAGAGGATTTGATTGCCAATGAACCTGATCCTGAAGAAATATCTCAATATCCCGATCAAATAAAAATCGGGGAGGCTGCTTTTGCCTGCCGTTATAGTTTTGAGCCCGGCAAAAGCGATGATGGTGTAACCGTAAATGTTCCCTTGGGATTTGTTTCCACGGCTGCCGCGGAAAATATCGACCGCTATCTGCCGTCATTATTGCAGGAGAAGGCCGTTTACTTATTAAAGTCGCTTCCTAAATCACTGCGTCAAAGACTTCCATCGCCTGTCCAAATTGCGCAGTTAATGCTGGAGCAGAAATCATATTCAAATAAATCTTTGCCGCAGGCCTTGAGTCAATTGCTGCAAGATAAATATAAAGTAACAGTTCCTCGTGATGCCTGGGCTTTGGAAAAGCTGCCGGCTCACTTGAATGTCCGTTACAGTGTAATTGATGAAAAAGGAAAAGAAATAAAAAACAGCCGGGACATTAATCTGCTGCAAAAGGAACTTGCTGACACGATAAATACATCGGCGATTGATAATATCCGCCGTGATTGGGAAAAAGAAGGAATCACCCGCTGGGACTTTGGCGAATTGCCCCGGCAAATTCCTCTTACAGGTATTCAAGGTCTTATCGGTTATGCCTATCCGGCCCTGCATGTAATCGATGGTTCTGTCAATCTCCGGCTCTTTTCCGATCAAAAAGCAAGCGCCGCTAATCATCTTCAGGGCGTTGCGGCTCTTTATGAAATTCATTTTGCCGATAATCTGAAGCAACTCAAAAAGAATGTTGCTCTGAACGCCGGGATGAAAGCAATTGCGGCAAATATCGGCAATCCCAAACACCTGGAGCAATCAATTATCAACAGAGTTAAAAAGGATTTATTTTTAAAACCATGGCGTAAGCAGGAAGATTTTATTCAGCATGCCGATTCTCTGAATTCTAAAGTTCTGCAATATGGTCAACAGGTGCTTGTTGCCATAGTACCTGTATTGAAAGCCTTTGCTGATACTCATGCTTCCGTGCACAAACTCATGATGAAGAATACCGGCAATAATTCTGTGTTGAAATTCCTCCAGGACATCCAGACAGAGTTGCAAAGCCTTGTGCCTGTTGATTTTCCCGAGTTTTATACATTTGACCGCATGAAGGATTTGCCGCGCTACAGCAAAGCCCTTGCTCTGCGGGCCGAGCGGGGAAGCCTCAATCTTACTTCGGCGCAAAATAAAATGCAGCAAGTTTTGATTTATTCCCGGCAGCTACAGCAAATGCTTATTGAGGCAAAAACCAGTGCCATTCCCGCCCGGCATGCGCCGGGTTTCACTCCGGCGGCTGCCGGAGAAATCAAGGGAATCATCCGGTTTAAGGACGATATTTCAGTGGATTATCCGGAAGAAAAAAAGAAGATGATTGAAGAATTATTCTGGATGATCGAAGAATACAAAGTATCCCTGTTCGCGCAGGAACTCAAAACACCTTATCCTGTGTCACCAAAAAAGTTGAACCAGTTGATTGAGAAGCTTGAAAAACTTTAAGCAAGCCTGCAATTATCTTTTTTTTGTAACCGCTTTACGCTTCTTCACCTGCGGCTTTGCCGGTTTTTTCCAGTTGCCATTTTCCAGCGCCAGCTTTACCACTTCCAGCATATCGCTCACAAAATGAAACTTGATGCTCTTTTGTACGTTGGCTGGAATGTCTTCGAGATCCTTCTTATTCCAGGCAGGCAAAATGATCGTTTTAATACCGGCGCGGTAAGCCGCCAGCACCTTTTCTTTAATCCCGCCTACCGGCAGTACAGCTCCGCGCAAAGTTATTTCTCCCGTCATGGCCAGATTCTTCTTGATCTTGCGGTTGGTCAAAAGAGAAGTCAGAGCCGTAAGCATTGTCACACCCGCCGATGGGCCATCCTTGGGAATAGCCCCGGCCGGCACGTGGATATGAATATCCAGGTCATCAAAGAAATCCGGCTTCACTCCTAAGTCCTTCGCATTGGTGCGAATAAAACTCAGTGCCGCGGACACTGACTCTTTCATCACATCTCCCAGCTGTCCGGTCAGAGTCAATCCTTTTTTGCCCTTCATGGCCGTAGCTTCGATGAAGAGCAAATCACCGCCAACCGGTGTCCAGGCAAGGCCTATGGCAATACCGGGTTTGGCAATACGCGCATCTATATCCGTTATGACGCGCACCGGACCAAGATACTTGTGAATATCTCCGCTCTTGATATTTTTGGATGTGATTTTATCTTCCGCAATCTGTGCGGCAACACCGCGGCAGACGTTGGCAATTTCTCTTTCGAGATTCCGCACGCCTGCTTCTCTTGTGTAGCCTGATATTATCTTGTTGAGCGCTTTGGTTGTGATCCTGAATTGTTCTGCGGTCAAGCCGTTTTCGTTTAATTGCCGGGGGATCAAATACCGCTCGGCAATTTTGACTTTTTCTTCCTGGGTGTAGCCCATCAGCTCAATCACCTCCAGGCGATCCAGCAGCGCCGGTGGAATAGGGTCCAGAATATTCGCCGTAGTAATAAACATAACGTGCGAAAGATCAAACGGCACATCCAGATAATGATCGGCAAAGGTATTATTCTGCTGCGGGTCTAAAACTTCCAGCAAGGCTGATGATGGATCGCCGCGAAAATCGCTGCCTACTTTATCAATTTCATCAAGCATGAAAACNNGCGCCGATGTAGGTGCGGCGATGGCCGCGTATTTCCGCTTCGTCGTGTACGCCGCCGAGCGACATGCGTACAAATTTGCGCGCAAGCGCTCGCGCGATGGAATGGCCAAGCGATGTTTTGCCGGTGCCCGGAGGCCCCACAAAGCATAAGATCGGCCCTTTGGAATCCGGTTTAAGTTTGCGCACGGCCAGATATTCAATGATGCGTTTTTTAGCCTTGGCCAACCCGTAGTGATCTTCATCCAGAACATTGCGGGCCTTTTTGATATCCAGGTTATCCGTGGTTGATTCATTCCAGGGCAGTGCGGTGATCCAGTCCAGATATGTCGAGGCAACCGTGTATTCCGCAGAGGAGGGGTGCATGCGGGAAAGGCGTTCCAACTCCCTCTCGGCTTCTTTTTTTGCTTCCTCCGGAAGATGTTTCGCCTCAATCTTTTTGCGATATTCGTCGGTCTCAACAACATTCTCTTCCGTTTCGCCAAGCTCCTGCTTTATGGCCTTCAACTGCTGGCGCAGATAATAATCGCGCTGATTTTTATCAATATCATCTTTAACCTTGGTTTGAATTTTATTGCCCAGTTCAAGGATTTCCATCTGGTGGTTAACCATGCGGGTCAGCTCTTTCAGGCGCTGCTTGGCATCGGCAATATCCAGTATCTTTTGTTTTTCTTCAACCGGCGCATTGATAATCGACGCGATCAGGTCGGCCAGAATTCCAGCATCGGTGATAGTTTTGGCCATTGGGCCGAATTCAGGCGGCAAAAACGGAGAGAGCTTCAGAATACGGTCAAACAGCATCAACAGGTTGGACATCAGCGCTTCTGTTTCAATATCTTTGATTTCCTTTTCTTCAATTAATTTGATACGTGCCTGCTGATAAGGCTTACCCTTCAGCAGTTCCACTACCGTAAAACGGCTGATTCCCTGCAAAAGCATCTGGGTTCTATTTTCTGACGTCTTAGCCATTTTCAGGATGGCTGCGCAGGTGCCCACATCATGTAACCCCTCCAGCGTGTAAATACCGCTTTGATTATCCGGCTCTTGTTTGGCCATAATCAGACCAACCAGCCTGTCCTTCATCATCGCTTCGTCAATCAGCTGCGATGCGCTGCCTGATACTTCCAGGGGAATCATCGTCTTGGGAAACACCAACACATTATGCAGAGGAAGAATAGGAATCACTTCCGGGATAGAAAATTTATTATTATCTTCAAATATTTTTTGTCCAGTCATTAAACCCTCCAAATTCGCAATCGAAAAGAATTACAGCATCCGGCTATTGTCCAGTCTTAACGGAAATCCGATGTGTTTTGTTTGCCGGTAACTTATTGATCCGTACCATCAAAATTCCATCGGCATAAGAAGCAACGGCGGAACGGGCATCCACGGGCGCCGGCAACGGAATATTTCTTTCGAAATAACCATGCGGTATTTCTGCCTGGCTGTAACGCGCATCTTTCAAAAGCTGGATAGCTTTACGCACTCCGGCGATTTTTATTTTTTTCCGGTCGAGTTCAATATGCAGTTCTTCCTTATTTAATCCCGCCATGTCGGCCAGAACGACTATTTCTTCCAGCGATTCATAAACATCGACATTGGGCCTCCAGATACATTCAAAATGTCTGTATGACGGGAGAACAAGATGAAATACCTCGTCAACAGCCTTCTGGAATTCATCTTCAAAATTATTGCCGAACCTGATTTTTATGAAGTTCATATCTCTCACCTGTTTGTTTTTAAGCGGCTACCTTGTAAATATAGTAATCCGCTGCCGGTTTGTAAATGGCTGGTGCACACTATAAACCTTTTTTAAATAGAAGTTAAATAAAATTATTATTATACAGGTGGAAGCGTAGATATTTTTTCAGGTAATATTTTTAGTTCGTCCAGCAAAATGGAGGATTGGCTGGGGCAAGAAGATGGTGCGGTGCGGTAATTTTCAAAATGCTATTAATACTACAGTTCAAACTGAATTCTTAAATAATAAGAAGAACTGGATGGCCAAATCACCCCGCAACTTCGATCTGATCATCTATTTTTATTTCACCGCCGGTTAACACTTTCGCGAAAATTCCCTCTCTGGGCATGACACAATCCCCGACTGTATAAAAAATGTTGCACCGGTTGTTGAAACTTCATATGTGCAGTCAGCAATTCTGCTGGTTAGGAAATTGGAATTCTATTTCTTACTTCCTGTAATCCTTAAATCGAATATCTTAAAGAATATGCAACCTTTTAAATAATAATCTGCATTTATCGGTAGTCAGTATTTAATTGACATATAAGAGCAAGTTGTCTAAAATTATTCATTCCAAAAGCAATTTTTTATTAATTCAGGGGGGACGTGCTATGAAGCATTTAAGCCTTTTTTTGATTAATAAAGTGTCTGGATGGCGTGGCCGTAGCCTGTGGAGATTATGCGCGTATTTCTTGATAGGTTTGTTGGCCATTGGCTGTGCAAATAGAATGTCTCTTGATGAGCAGCGGGAAAATAAGATAAATACGCTGTCGTCACATGCCGAGGTGAATGATAAGCAGGAAAATAAGATAAATACGCCGATATCATATGCCGAAGCGCGTAACGCATTAATCCAGGTATGGGAATCAAAGAAACCAGTAGTTTCGACAGAACAAATTGACCAGCTCCATGTTTCATTTATCGGAAGGGATGAAGTCGAACTTCAAGAAAGGGAAACATATAACAATGAATATGGCATACACACTAATTATGAGAAATATCGTTTCAACCTTGCTGAAATAAGTGAACCTTATGTAAAAAAACCAGACCCTTTTTTCGGTGATTTTTATGGTGTTAGGGTAGTCATAGCTCGGGGCGAGATTTATTGCCGGTATCATAATTATGGCAATTCCTGTGTAATCTCTTGGGATTCGGAATCGGATGCCAAAGATTTCTCCAAGGCACTCTATGCGCTCAAACAATATGCTATCAAAGAAAGAGCGAAACAGGCTTCCGAGGCATCTTCATTCGCCGATTTCCTGGAGAAGGCGAGAGCATGGCGGACATTGAGAGTGAAACCAGATCTACCTGAGGACTTGCGGAGGTATCGTTTGCTGGCCGAGGACGCCTTCCAGAATAAAGAGTTTGAAAAAGCCGCTGATCACTACGAACACGCTTTGGAGATAGAACCTCTTTGGCCACAGGGGCAGTATAACGCCGCTCTTCTATACGGAGAAATTAAAGATTACTGGAATGCCGTGTTCCATATGAAACGATATTTGGAACTTGCTCCCGATGCATCTGATGCGCAAATGGCACGCGACCAGCTTATAATCTGGCAGTCGAAAATGAAGCAATAAGCCGCTCAACTTAACTCTGTATGAGGACGATATGAAAAAGACTCTGGCATCAATTCTCATTTTTTCATTTTTTTTATTGCTGAATCAAAATATTGCATATGCTGGTGTCAGTCACGACACTACCGGCTGCGGATGTTATTGCGGCAAAGTCATACCTCCACCTTGCAGTGATGATGCATGTAAACAGGCTTGCGGTTGGAGTGGATCAGCTGGTGGCAGTTCTTCCGGTTCCGGTTACAACCGCTATCAAGCTGCTTATCAGCTTGGTTATGCATTTGGTCAATGGTTGTCCGGTTCTGGTTCGAACCAGCAGGCAGAGTTGCAGAGACAACAGCAACAACAGATGATGGAAGAGTTGCGTCGCCGTCAGGCCGAAGCTGAGCGCCAACATAGAGAAGAAGAAGCTCGCCGGCTAGCCGCAATTTACAATCGTCTATTAGCAAAGTTAAAACTCAGCGGATTGCCCAACCTGCAAATGAAGGATTTGGAAAATAAAGGTACTGGTTTGAATCTAAAACTGGGTGACAACGCCACCGGGCAAGCCGGAATTAAGGGGCTGCCTGGTATTTATCTCAACGACGGCAAGACACCCTATGGTATCCCAGGGTTGCCAGGGATATACACTAGCAGTCCCGGCCAAGGATCGGGGCTGACAGATTCAAATCGTGCAATGAAGACTGGTGATAGTAGCACTATGCCTAATGCGCAAGACGCCTTTGATCCTAGTAAAATGACTCCGCAGCAGTTGGCGGATGTTGCTGAACTCTTTAGTGAGCTGCCGCCGGAAGAGCAGGAACGCTTATTAAACATGGCGCAAAACAATGCACACACGGGACAGGCTTCTACTGTAACAATAAATTCGTCGTCAATGGAAACTTTGCAAAATCAAGCCGATGCTTCTCAGTCGGCCGCAGCAACCCCTGGCCTTGAAGATGCTTCGATGAGAGCTCGTGCCGGTTTTGATCAGCCACTCGGACCTTCTCCGGTACAACTCGGTGTTAGTGCAGGCAACTCAAATATCATCGCTAATAATAATTCAAAAGTTGTTGATGCCAAAGACGTGAAGAGTGAAACACAGAAATTGGGGACACAGCCCATGGTGAACAATGCAGCAACCACTGTTTCTCCTGTAACCTCATCCAGGAAATCAGATGTTGAGGAATTTCTCTTTCCCAGCAAAGAGATTTTCCACAAAAATCCCGATAAACCTCTTTTAAATCCTTTAATTGAATTGCCCAAGGGAGAAAGTTTGCCTCAAAAAGGAGAAACCGCCGATGAATTCTGTGGGCGTTTAGAAAAAACAGAATTGGGCAGAGAAATAACTTGTGAAAAAGAGTTAGAATGGTTATTTAGCCCTGAAGCAAATGGTCCAACTTATCATCGTGGGCATAATCCAGTAACTGACAAGATTTTGAATGATGCATTTGAACAAATGGATGAACGTGAAACAAGAAGAATTCATAATGCCTGCAAAAGGGCTGTTGCCGATATGAATGCTGCATGGGCCAACATGGAAAAACAGGGAATTATTAGGCCAGGTGAGAATATAAAAGAAAAAGAAAAAACTGACGTCGTATATGAACAGGCAATTATGCCTGTCCGCAACCGGATTTATGAACAACTCGAAAAAGATATTCGTGATGCAAAGTATAAGTCGCAATATGATTTGTCGATACTAAAGCTCTTTATTAAACAGATAAAAACAGCAACTTTTCTAGGTGGACCAAGTGATATAGATATAAAAAATCCCGAACAAATGAAACGTTTATTGAATGATCTTATGATACGTTATTCAGGTTACAGCAATACAGAGTAATATACTTGATAAAACATTAAGAAATATATTTGCTGAGCTTGTTTGAAATGTTGTATGCCACCTTTCAAATAGTAATCCTCAATATCAATACTTTTTTAAGTTATTTCTTTGTAGGTGTACTCCGTATACAGCACAATGGTGAAATTAGGATAAGCGGGGCTATTCAAAAATGCTCAGGTGCAAGGCACGAAAAAAAACGAACCGCGAGGCGTATAACCTAAATAACCTGAAGGTCACGTGGGGTCACACGTATAGATATACGTTGAGCAATGCAGGTTGTAGCGCAACAAGGCAGACATGTTGTGCCCTTCAGGGTATGAGCTTTTTGTAAAGCCATTCGGCTTTTTCCGGAAAGGAATATTTTTAATCATGATTGCGCCTCCCTTGCGGGAATGCGCGCCCGGTCAACAGCCCCCAAACTCTTAATCTTTCGATAATCTCCGGCATCGCCAAATCACCCAGTAATTTCGATCCGATCATCCACCTTTATTTCACCGCCGGTTAACACTTTCGCGAAAATTCCTTCTCTGGGCATGACACAATCCCCGACTGTATAAAAGATGTTGCACCGGTTGTGGCAGACCTTGCCGATCTGAGTGACCTCCAGCAGAACTTCCCGCCCGACTTTCAACCGTGTGCCGATGGGAAGCGATGGTAGATCAATGCCTTCGATGGTGAGATTTTCCGCGAAATCCCCATAATTCACATCCAGTCCTTTTGCTCTGATCTTTTCAATGCTTTCTCTGGCCAGAAGACTGACCTGCCGGATACCGGTTTGGGCATGGGCGTCATTTTCGAGGCCGAGGTTCTCTATAAACAGACCACAGCCGATATTATTCTTTTTTTCACCTTTGGCCTGAGAAATATTGACGGCTAAAACCTTCCCGCATATTTTTTCCATTTTAAATTATCTGCCCAACCCTTTTTTTATTTTGTTACCTTATATAAATAAATCCCTCTTTGCAAAGAGACTATGAGACCTTTGCATAACTATATAAAACCACCAATTTTGTCATTCCGGTGAAAACCGGAATCCAGTATTATCAATGGTTTCCTGGATACCGGCCTTCGCCGGTATGACGATTAGAGTGGTTGTGCAAAGTTCTCACTATGTCGTAATGTCTTTGCAAGCGAAAGAGTACCCAGCCCTGTGGGCGGGGTACTTCACTCGATTTTCTCCCGACTCATCACATTATAGGTATCAAAGACGGTTGCCGGCGGCGTATAGAGCCGTTCCTTCGGTTTTTTATCCAGTTTCAACGCCTCGGCGGGACATGTGGTGACACATAGGCCGCAGCCGATGCAACGCTCGGCATGAAACTCGATTTTTTCATCCTTCATCTTAAATGCCCTCACTGTGCAGCGCTTTGCGCAAATACCGCACTGCGTGCAGAGGGCTTCATCAAACAGGCATACATAATTGCTTTTCACTGCCAGGGCTGGTGACGGAAAAAGTTTCAAGGAGATAAGCATCCCGCAGCAGCAGGAACAACAGCAGCACATTGCTTCCACTTTCTGGGAATTCAGGATATGGATAACCAGACCTTCTGCCTCGCTTTGCTTCAGGATAGCCAGAGCCTCATCTGTGCTGATGTAGCGGGCCATCTTGTTTTCCACATAATAGTCAGCGAAGGTTTCGAACTGCAGGCATGTCTCCGCGGGATGTACGCAGGTTTTTCCATACATGCGCACGGCTTTGCGGCAAAAGCACTCGGCCACGGCAATGCGTGATTTTCCCTTAATGATGGCAGCCGCGTCATCGTAAGGAGCGACAGGGCGATCGGCTACTATTTCGGAGTTGATGGGAATGGAACGCAGATGGGGTGTTTTCTGCCCATGGAAAGTGGCGCCCAAACCGGTAAGATAATACTGGGAGATATCCTTGAGCAGCGGCATATTCAAATTGTTCAACTGGAATTCATAGATACCGACAATGAAAGGCACCGGAAAATAGCGGATCGTTTCAGCCTCTTTGATTCTAAAGATAAGTCCCCTGCGGGCCATATCTTCCAGCCTGACAGCCATAACCGCAACATCGGCCTCAACCCGTAAAGCCACCTGCTGAACCGTTTCCGGCCTGGCCTCCATTTTCAGGAATAAGTCCGCATCATCCTCACTGAAAAGCTGTCGAAGTATTTTGATCTCAACACCATTTGCCGTTGCCGGGTAACCGGTCGCCATCATTTCGAGCCTGTCGCGCAAGCGTTCGTGGATATCATTCATGTTGTAAGTGCCCTTCCGTTGCTGTATTCAGCCACAGAACCTTTATCAAAAATGAGGAGTTATTACAATACAGGGAAAATAATGGGGAAGTTCTGTTTTATTACTATTAATCAGGAATTAATTACAACAGTCCCCTTTTTTCCGGAATATATATCAACTTTAATTCTTGACAAACCGTCTGCTATAAGAAAAAAGCAATCCCTATGATTATGATAACAGCCAAAGGATTTAGAGATCACCCATGATATACCTCGCGCCAGTCCAGGGGATAACCGACAGGATTTATCGCAACCTGTTCCCTGTTTATTTTAAGGGAGTTGATATGGCTATTGCGCCATTTATCTCCTCATCAAAGAAAATGAAACCGGTGAATAACCTTCTGCGCGAATTTTACCCTGATAAAAATACAGGTATTCCGACGATACCGCAGATAATGAGTTCTAANNCGGGCATGCTTTGTTATCCGGACAGGATCGAATCTTTTCTCGAAAAAACCATGCCTGTTTTAAAACCGAAATTATCGATAAAGCTCAGGATAGGGTTAAAATATCCTGACGAGGTGTTGCAGCTCATCCCGATTTTCAATCAATATCCGCTCGAGGAACTGATCATCCATCCGAGAACTGGTGTGCAAATGTATGAAGGTAAAGTTGATCTCGATATGTTTGAGCAGTGTCTTAATCTCGCGAAACACAGGGTTGTCTATAACGGAGACATAGATTCTGTGGAAAAACTGGAGATGCTTTCGAAACGGTTCGGATCAATAGAGAGGTGGATGATCGGCAGGGGCCTGATTGGAAACCCATTCCTCGCGGAAAAAATTAAATTCAATACTGAAAAGCCTTATCATGAAAAAATCAAAATCATGAAAGCTTTTCATGATAATTTATTTAATGAATATTCGAAAATTTTGTCCGGCCCCTCGCATATTACAAATAAAATGAAAGAAATCTGGACTTATATGGGAGACTTTTTTGAAAACGGGAAGAAAATAAAAAAAAGAATATGGAAAACTCATCACAGAGATAACTATGTTGATGTTGTAAATAAAATTTTTAGTGAGACCCAAACTTCATAAACGCAGTGCAATGAAGATTGCTGGTCGAACTATCCCCGAAGCGAAGCGGAGCGGGGTCATGGACTCGAATTTCAGAAACGCAGTGAATAACCTGAAGGTCACAAGCTGAAATTTGCAAGTGGAATTAATGACACTCGCCGACTATAGGAAGCGTAAGTGGAATTAGTAAGTCCCAAGTTTCAGAAGCGAAGCGCATAACCGAAAGGTCATCTGCGACTGAAATTTGCTGGACGGGATATCCCTTGTGCAAAGCACAGAGGGATATCCCGTAAGCTTCCAGCTATCAAAAGTGAGAAGTGATTACAACACCAGTAAAAAATCCCTGTCATTAGCGCTTTTATAAATTAGTAATTAACTAAATGCACGGAGAATTTGTAAGGTTTGATGTAATGGGAAATATGTCTTACGGCAATGTTCGATAGGGGGGGTCTTGCTGAATTTCAAATCATAATCAATGATGTTATTTCCGCGTAAATTATGCTATTTATAAACGGTCATGTGAAGGCTTGGGGGCCAATGGATGCATGTTTGAAGTACTGTGGCACTGCCGGGAAACCGGTCTCATCGACTCAAAGGCATATCGAATATATCATTGTATCAGAAAAACTAAAAAAGGAGGTATCTATCATGTTTGTGGTTATTATAAATTTCCCACCGATCAAAGAAGGAAAGGACGCTGAGTTTAGGGAGTGGTTTGCCTGGTCTAATGAAGTATTTGCTAAGCAAGAAGGCCTTATCAAAAGGCGGCTATTGAAGCCCTTAAAAGAAGGTAACTACGCCGCTGTCGTAGAACACGAAAGTTATGAGTCATTTATGGCTTTGCACAGTAGTGCTATTCATGAAGAAGCAGGCAATCGGGTTAAACAGTTGTTTGAAGGTTTACCGACTCCTCATTTTTACGAAGTGATTCTTGGTTGACCGGAAAACCAAAAACAGCCAAGATATTTTTTTAGAGTTTCATATTCGACCTGGATTAAGGAATGAAATCGGATAGAATCAAAGCATACATTCTGGTTTCAATACAGTTTATCTGCCTTATCCTGATCTTTGCATCAGGTAGACCTTACGCAAAAAATTACCTATCGCTTGCATTGGAAATTATGGGGGTTGCACTCGAGATATGGGCTGTCATAACGATGGGCAGGCATAACCTGAATATAACTCCTCTGATAAAACAGGAAGCACAATTAGTAACATGGGGACCATATAGATTTATAAGGCACCCCATGTATTCGGCACTGTTGCTTATCATTTGGCCGATTATCATTGACCGCTTTTCGTTATTTTTACTAATCACAGGTTTGGTTTTGACCCTCGTTTTCATTGTAAAATTGTTTTTTGAAGAAAGCGTCTTAAAAAAACACTTTGTAGAATATGAGGATTACATGAAGACCACTAAAAGGTTGATCCCATATATTTTTTGAAAATTTTTATAAGGAGGGACAAAATATGAAAAGCACAAATTATACAACATTGGTTTTTTCTTTCATGACAGTTCTCGCTACTTTTCTGCTGATGGGACAGATTTAATCTATGCCCATTGTGACACGATGGATGTCCTGCATGAGAAATAGGATTGATCACACATTACCAATTGAAACAAAGAGGTCTTTGGGATAGTAAAATATATACAGGTCAAGGAAGTTACGATTTTAAAAGTGTATAATCTGCTATATCTCTTCCTGTAGTTCTTGTTTCTCATTTCTATCACTTTATGCTACATTACAAATTATAACGGTTGACATATTGTTGAATGGCGGAAACCAGACTGAAAACGGAGAAGAAAACCGCGACCTATGGCAATGTGAGAAAACGGTCTACTCGACTCAATTAATAAGGGTTGACGGCCTCCGCGAAGCTCTTTCATCGGGAGTCTTTGCCGTTCTCGGAAAGCTTTTCCAACATGCCGCGGTTAATCAGCTTGATGTTAGCTCCTTCTTCCTCCACAAGCTTTCTACTCTTCATGTTTCCCAATGCGCGTGATAGTGATTCCGGTCCCGTCCCCAGAAGGTTGGCAAGTTGCACCTTTGAAATATTAAGTTTAATGAGATCTTTCCCCCCCTGCTCCTGCGACAGATAAAGCAGGTAGGCTGCTAAGCGACCGGGTATTTCCTTGAGGGAAAGATTCTCTATCTGTATGGTAAACTCCCGAAGCCGCATTGAAAGGAGAGACAAAATATTCATTGTGAGAGATGGTTTGTTTGTTATAAGATGTATGAACCTTTCCCGGTGGAAAAACAAGAGATGACTTTTGGAGATTGCTCGGGCGTTGGCGGGAAATGATTTTCCTGAAAAGATAGGAACAGCGCCGATAGTTTCCCCTTCTTTCACAATGTGGAGTATTTGCTCTTTTCCTTCGGGAGAGAGTTTGTATACATTCACGCTCCCTTCGACGACAAGATAAAAACCGACACCTTTGTCTCCGTCATAAAAGATGATTTCCCCTTTGTTGAAATATTTATCGACCGATATTTTTTCAATCTCTTCAATATGCTCTTCAGGCAAGCCACCAAAAAGCTGGCTTTTTAACAAGACATCATGCGCTTTTTTCATAGATTTTGTTCCTTTAGCGGAAATATATCTTCTCCTTAACATAAGTCAAGGTTATACTGTTTTCTTTAAGATATATTTGCAAACAAAAAGACAACGAATCAATTTTACATAGGAGGTTTCACATGTTTTGTTATCAGTGTCAGGAAACAGCGAAAAACGCTGGTTGCGACGTAAAGGGTGTCTGCGGGAAGACGGAAGATACGGCGAGGCTTCAGGATTTGCTGGTTTATGTCTTGAAAGGTCTCGCAATCTATGCAGAAAAGGCAAAAGCGGCAGGGACCTTGGACAGCAAATACGGATGTTTTACTGCCGAGGCTCTTTTCGCAACAATTACAAATGTTAACTTTGACAATGACAGATTGATTTCACTCATACGGGAGGCGTTGAAATTACGGAATGAACTGAAGAAGAAATACGGAGTAGATATCTCTGGCACCTTGCACGATTCGGCCGTGTGGTTCTCGGATGATGCTGCTGAATTCGGCAAAAAGGCCGCTCAGATCGGTGTCCTGTCCACCGAAAATGAAGATGTCCGTTCTCTTAGACAGCTTCTGATCTATGGGGTCAAGGGGATTGCCGCCTATATGGACCATGCTGCCGTCCTCGGCTGCGTGGATGAAAAGATCTATGACTTCCTAATGGAAGCACTTGCCTCCACAACAAAGGACCTCACCGTCGACGAGATGGTCGCGATGGTCATGCGGGCCGGGGAATGTGCCGTCAGTGTAATGGCCCTTCTTGACAAGGCGAACACTTCTGCCTATGGAAATCCAGAGATTTCAAGGGTCAATATCGGCGTTAGAGGTAATCCGGGCATCCTGATCTCCGGTCATGATATGAAGGATATGGAAGAGCTGTTGAAACAGACCGAGGGAACAGGCGTGGATATCTACACCCATGGTGAGATGCTGCCGGCGAACACCTATCCCGCGTTCAAAAAATACAGTCACTTCGTGGGAAATTACGGAAACGCCTGGTGGAAACAGGGGGAGGAATTCGAGTCATTCAACGGTCCCATTCTTATGACTACTAACTGTATTATTCCTGTCAAGGATTCATACAGAGGAAGGATATTTACCACGGGGATGGCTGGTTATCCCGGAGTGAAGCATATCCCGAGCAGGCCGGAAGGCGGCGCAAAAGATTTTTCCTCAATTATAGCCCTAGCGAAAAAATGTGTCTCCCCGGTTGAGATCGAGACGGGCGAACTGGTGACAGGGTTCGGCCATAATCAGGTTCTCGCACTGGCCGACAAGGTCGTGGCCGCGGTAAAATCAGGAGCGATCAAGCGCTTCGTTGTCATGGCCGGGTGTGATGGACGTCATAAGACACGGAGCTACTATACGGATGTTGCCCGCGAACTTCCCCAAGATACGGTAATTCTGACAGCGGGTTGCGCCAAATACCGCTATAACAAACTCGATCTCGGCGATATAGGCGGTATTCCAAGATTGCTTGACGCGGGGCAGTGCAACGATTGCTACTCACTTGCTGTTATTGCCCTGAAGCTGAAGGATGTATTCGGCTTAAAAGATATCAATGACCTTCCGATTTCCTACGATATCGCCTGGTATGAGCAGAAGGCTGTGGCTGTACTACTGGCGCTGCTATTTCTGGGAGTGAAAGGCATCCGCCTTGGGCCGACATTGCCGGCATTCGTATCGCCGAACGTTCTCAAAGTTCTTGTGGAGAATTTCAATATCAAGCCTATCGTGGACGTTAAGACAGATATTGAGGCGATGATAAAAGGTCAATGATTTTCAAAAAGTGCTGTTATGAAAATATTACGTAAGATAATTGAAATTGATGAAGAGTTGTGCAACGGGTGCGGAAAATGCGTGCTCGGGTGTGCCGAAGGCGCCCTGCAGATCATTGAAGGAAAGGTGCGGGTTGTTTCAGACAGATATTGTGACGGCCTTGGCGCATGTATCGGAGAATGCCCCACTGGGGCGCTCCGAATCATAGAACGGGAAACGGCGCCCTTTGATGAAAAAGCAGCAGAGCATCACTTAGAGGGAAAGGAACTGTCTGTCCTGCCATGCGGATGTCCGTCAACCAATATCCAGACCTTTGAAACAGTCTCTGCCTGCGAGGCGGCAAACAGGCCTGCCAATATCGGGGGAAAAGGTGATGAATCATTTCTCACCCATTGGCCTGTTCAGATAAGGCTTATCCCCGCGGCAAAAATCAATTCCACACATTTTGTGACCAATATTTTGTTGACATACAAAATCGTTCTTCATATACTCTAACTGTAAAAAATATTATCGATAATAGAGCTCTTCGTTCTTAAAATTTAAAATTGGTAGATGGAAGGCAACGTGATGAGCAAACAACTCGGCGAAGAGATGGAGTTTTTCCGGCAGTACAATGAAGTCCTTTTCAACCAACTTGAAAAGAAAATACTGGATAAGGAAACAACCAATCAGCAGTTGCGGATATCGGTTGAAGAGTATCGATTGCAATTTAAAAATATATCGGATGTTGTTTTTATGATTGACACCGATTTCAATATATCGAACATATCTCCGAGCGTGGAAAAATTATTGGGGTACAAAGCTAAAGATTTCATCGGTAGACCTGTTTCCGATTTGAGACATATCTTTACCTCGGAATCTTTTGAGAGAGCGATCGCCAATATAAGCAGGATGTTCAAGGATGAAAGAATTCCGGCAACGATTTATGCGGTTGTCGCCAAGGATGGAACCTTAAAGCATGTAGAAATCTATGGATCCCCCTTGATACGTGATGGACAAGTTGCGGGTACGATTTCTGTTGCCCGCGATATAACCGAACGCAAACTCATGGAGGAGAAATTACGATACGAGGAACGGCGTTTCCGGACTTTTGTGGAGCACTCTTTAGACATCATTGTTCTCATGAATCTTGAAGGAACCATCACTTATATAAATCCGGCGGTGGAGAAAGTTTTGGGATTCAAGCCTGAAGAAAGAATTGGCGCCAAAGGATTTGAGCTTATTCATCCGAATGACAAGAAGTTTTTAGCTGATTCATTCAATACTTTGGCCACGGATACAAACTCCCCTGTTATAAAAGCTGAAATGCACCTTCGTCATAAGGATGGAAGCTGGCGTACGCTCGAAGCTGTGGGAAGCAATCTGGTACACGATAATATTATTGAAGCTGTAATTGTTAACTACCGAGACATCACCGAGCGCAAGCGAGCGGAAGAATCTCTTAAAGAAGCTGAATTAAAATTCAGAACAATATTTGATTCTGCATCGGATGGAATTATCTTGTTAAATGTTGGCGACGGAAAGTTCTCGGATGCTAATAAAAAAATATGCAATATGCTGGGATATACAAAAAAGGAACTTCTTTATTTGGGCATACATGATATCCATCCGCAGGAATCTGTTCCCTTCGTTATTGTTCAATCTGAAAAACAATTGAAAAAAAAGATATTGATCGCAAAGAATATACCTGTAATGAGAAAAGATAAAACCGTGTTTTTTGCGGATATAAGCTCTTCACCGATTACTTTAGGCGAAAAAGAATATTTACTTGGTATATTCAGAGACATCACCGAGCGCAAGCAGGCGGAGGATTTGCTCAAGGAAAGCGAAAAAAAATATCGTGAACTAAGCATAATAGACGACCTCACGCAGCTTTACAATTCCAGGCATTTTCACGCTCAGCTTGAAATAGAAATAGAGCGGTCGAACCGCTATCAACAGCCGTTGACCCTTCTGCTGCTGGATCTCGACAAATTCAAGAAGTTCAACGACAAATATGGCCACGTTGAGGGGGACAATGTGTTAACGCGACTCGGTCAGGTTATCAAACGATGCCTGCGCGATCCCGATTCCGCCTATCGTTACGGCGGCGAGGAATTTACGATCATGCTGCCGATGACCACAAGCGAGGAGGGAATTGTAACTGCAAAAAGAATACAAGAGGAATTAAGGAAAGAGGTTTTTTCTCCGGTGTTGGATCAAAATATTTATATGACGGTCAGTATAGGTCTGGCGCAGTACAAGCCGAAAGAAGAGATGAAAAAGTTTGTTCACCGGGTAGACAAGCTCATGTACCAGGCGAAAAAGGACGGTAGAGACAGGATTTGTCCTGATAGAAGCAGATACAAACACAGCGTAATCGGATCGAGCTAATGAACCGGTCGAACCGAATAATGAAGACAAACCGGCAAAGGTATCCAATCAGGTGCATTCAAGTTCAAAGTTTATCAGATTATTTGTTTCGATCCGTGATCCTCAATTCTGACAACTGATTATTACTGAAACTAAGTATGTGAAGCAGATGAAAAACAATGAGAGTCAATTTGACAGTGTGAGTATAGCCTATTGTAATTTGATAAAAATTCCCTAATCACCATCGCTTCTTATCCGGTAATGTTTAACAAAGAGTAAACCAGAAAATCCGGCACAAAGCAGGCCGCCCACAGACCATGCGCCGATGCCGATGGCGGTGGGAACAAAATAGAGAGTGGCGGCGCCGAAGGCCGGACCGATAAACAGACCCGCCCCGATCATCGCTTCATGAAGGCCGGCGTTTGAACCCTGATTCTCCGTCACGTTCATGGAATAGTAAAGGGATGAGTAATAGATGAGCCCTATCGACAGGCCGAAGCCAACTTGCGCGACCAAAAGCAATCCGATCGATTGCGACATGAGAAATCCGAAAAAGCAGACGATCAGCAGCAGAAAAGACCCCGCCAGCCACCGAAAACGATAATGCCAACCCGTCCATCGCCAAAAGGCCGCAAAAGCAGCCAGCCGGGCAAACATCCAGAGGGAACAGACAATGCCCGCCATGCCCGTGGAAAGGGAAAGTTTTTCCGCAATGGAGGGAATCAACGGGATGACAGTGTTGATCGCCACATAGGAAAAAGGGTTGGCGATCCAAGCCATCCGCAGGAACTGTTTGGCGTCAGCCTCGCAGACCGCCGGGGTCAGGGGTTCCTCATTACATTGACGATCATTTTCTTTTTTCAGCCATCTTGCGGCGCATGACAGTATGGCAAGTTCGACAACCGTAAGCCCGAGCGGAAGCCAGAACAAGCTTGCCATGCCCAATTTCTCAATCAGGACACCCGCCGTGAAGTATCCTAACGCACCGCCGGCAGCCCAAGTGACATTATAGATGCCGACCATCTTCGCGAGCTTCGCGCCTGCCCGGTCACTGATCAGCGTTTCCAGGGCCGGCCAGATAAAACAAACCCCCACTGTCCACAAACAAAACACCATGATCTGCGCCGTTGCGGTAGCCAATACCATGCCCAGGGTAAGCGACAAAATGATGCCGCAGCAGCCCATGTAAATCATCCTGATGCACCCATAGCGCTGGGCCAATTTGCCGCCCTGCCAGGCTGCGATAATATAGACAAAGCCGCCGAGCGCCGCCGTCAGCAGATTCTCCACCTCACCGAAGCCGAATGTACGCCGCAGGTAAAAAAAGAGAAAATTGGAATAGTAAACGGCGGCGTAACAATTGATTAATTCGAAGAGATAAAATAAGATCTTTGCCGGACTGATCATTAACAACCGTCCTCATTTATTCCAATGCCCGCATTAATGGATATCGGAAGCCTCGTCATTAAGGTGTAGTGCAGGTATAACTTGCAGCAGAATTCACATCACCAGCGCCGTTATATCTTGGATACCGGGGGTGCTGGCAGACCGGCAATGTACGCACTATACCTGTTACGTCATCAATCCTGTTATAAACCAATTGTTCAGGTGCGATGTTCATTTCAACCCAATCGGTTATTGCGTTGAACCAATTCACCTCTGTCAAAGCTTGGCCCTGCGAGTGACTTCCTCCGGGCACAACGAAGAAACGGGTATTGGTCGAGGGATTTGTCAAGCCCAGTCCTTTCGCAATGTTTGTCATCGTAGAATAGTTCCTAACATGGTCGTTGAACGACGTCAGATTGTCGGATCCATCGTGCCATGATATCAGCTTTTTGCCCGAAGCAACAAAGGCTGCCACTTTGCTTTTATCGGGAGCCGCTCCGACTATACGGAAACCATACTGGAATATCGGGTAATCACGATCCAGATTGAATGATTGTTGTTTTGCCGCTGTGAACCATGTCGAGTCTCCCGTTGCCAGTATCGCATTCCCGCCGCCCAGAAGACCCCAACCGGGAATATGGGGAGCCCAGTCTGCCCAAGTGAAGCCGGAATAGATAGTAGTGCCATCCGCGAGTTTTACATCGGAAGTTACATCTTTTACTGTCTGCACTTGTGCGGCGGTCAAACAGATAGCCGGATTTGAATCCGCAGTAGGCTGGCCACACTGCAAAGGGGTTACATCGAAATTACATGCAGATTGATTTGCAATAATCCCGTCGGTAACGCCGTCCAGCGCATCGCACGCTGTTACAGCAGCTGCAGTAACGGCAGACCACTGATCGAAGGATGGCATAGCAGGCGTACCTACCCGGGAACCTAAATTCAGCCATGCAGCAGTTTGTCCCGTAAGGTCCATGCCCATGCAGCCTGACACTATACCGTCATATTCATTGGGCCAGTGATCAGCGGCAATGTAGGCATTACGGCCACCGTTAGAACAACCATTAAAGTAAGTATGGTTTGGAAGTCTCCCGTAGAACGCTTTTATCACTGCTTTGGCAAATTCACGGGTTGTATTTAATGCCACATAGGCGTAGTCTTCAGCCGACGCGACACCATCCAGTGTTCCATTTGCCCATACAAGTGGTGCCGCCTGTGCCGGCACGGATGCACGATTTCCGCCATTAGATGCGGCATACACCGAATGTCCGTCTTTCAAAGCTATATTTACATCGGTTATTGCACCCGTCGCTGCATCAATTGTAATTGCAGAAGGGATTTTCCCATCGAGGCCACCTCCGCCTTGCTGCCATAGCCGACCAGACCAGTTCTCCGGTACATCGACTTCAATATCCAGATATGGTGCCCGGGTTGCATTCACCTGGCAGAAAGCAGGATTACCGCCTGATGCTTCAAACAATTTGGTCGATGTAATGGTAACGTCATTGATCGTTTTGCCGGCCAAATTAGTACAGGTTGTCGCGAGCGGTACTGACGCTGTCGACGAGGTGCCTGTGCAGCCTGATACTACCAAAACAGTGGTAAGTACAACTCCAAACAACAAAATATAATACAAGTGTTTAGTGTATTGGATGATTTTAATGAAGCTTGGGACTGTAACTGATTTTCTGGTTTTCATTCTGTTCACCCCACCTGTTATTGTTGAAACTCCAATTTAATGAGACCCAAACTTCAGAAACGAAGTGCATAACCTAAAGGTCATCTGCGACTGAAGCTTGCAGGTCGAATGAATGAAACTCAAATATTACAAATGCAGTGCTGTAATATTTGTAAGTTGAATTCATCCCGCTAAGCGGAGGGTTTAATACCCCGCAGCTTGCTGCGGAATCTGTTTCCAAAGCTTGCTTTGGGGTTCATACCCGTGATTCACTGGTCAAATATTCAACACAAAACCACACCTCTTTTCAGAAATAGGGTTTCAATAAACTCTTTATGACATCACCATTTTAAAAAGGGTTCAAATGGGTTGTGAACCGATTGACGATGGCTTATTCAAATACTTTCAGCTTCCCGTGAAGTCCGGCGGCCTCTTCTCGAAGAAGGATATGACGCCTTCCTTCACGTCGCTGGTGCTGACGGCGATACCCTGCATGGCCGCTTCCCTTTCCAGTGCGCTCTCCAAGTCGCTCTCGAAGGAGCGATTGAGCATATTCTTCATCATCCCGATGGCTCGGGTTGGTCCGTGTGCCAGTCGCTGCGCCAATTCCATAGCGGCAGGCATCAGCTCATCTTCCGGCACTACCTTGTTTACGAAGCCCAGTTCCAATGCCCGTCGCGCGTCGACTTCATCCGCCGAGAACATGAGCTGCTTGGCACGCGCCAGACCGATGAGGCGGGGCAGGAAAAAAGTTCCTCCCATGTCCGCGATCAATCCACGGCGCACGAAGACTTGGATAAAGCGAGCCGCCTCGGAAGCGATGAGGATGTCGCAGGAGAGCGCCAAGTTGCACCCCGCTCCCGCCGCCACCCCGTTGATGGCGCCGATCACCGGTTTCTCCAGATTCATGATGCCCCCGATAACCCGGCTGTACCATTGGGTGGTGAGCCGCATGCCCACCGGCAGGACGATATCGGGGCGGTTGTCCGGGCTGTTGAGGTCCGCCCCGGTACAGAAGCCCTTTCCCGCTCCGGTGATGATTACCGCGCGTACATCATCCTCCAGGGTCAGGCGCTGGAAGTGGTCCCCCAGTTCCTTGATCAAGGCGAAGCTGAAAGAGTTCTTGCTCTCCGGACGGTTGAGAGTGACCACCTCCACTGCTCCCTCGCGCCGGTATAGTACCTGGTCCATAGGCTATCTCCTTATTTACTGAACATTACCTGCTGTTTCCTCGCTTTGTTTGACAAAAACTTCCTTATCAGCCCCATTTCTTTTAAGCCGCTTTTAGAGGATGAATTCTCTTTATTTCAGATTGATGCGATTGCTGCACTTCCCAGAGATCATAGGCGCGCTGTGCGTTTAGCCAAAATTCAGCCGTATTACCGAACAAACGGCTCAGACGCAACGCCATGAGCGGCGTTAGCGCGCGGCTCTCTCTTAACAATTCATTCACCGTTTGACGCGAAACACCAAGCGCTTTGGCAAGACCGGCAACATTAAGATTATAATCAGGCATAAAATCTTCCCTCAGTATTTCACCCGGATGCGTTGGCTTTACTTTTCTTTTTCCATAATATTTTATACTCATATTTCTACCTCTTTTTAATGATAATCAGTTATTTCAACATCGTGTGCATCACCGTCAATAAACCTGAAACATATCCTCCATTGGTCATTGATTGATATTGCATATTGACCCGTTCTATCATCCTTTAGCGCATGCAGATGATTACTGGGCGGCACTTTTAAATCTTCGAGGCACGTTGCCAAATTTATATATTCAAGCCGTCTTATCGCTCTTTTAAGAATCTCCGGCTGAAATTTCTTCGATTTACCGGTAATGAATAAATTATGCGTATGTTTATTTGTGAAACTCCAATTCCAAAAGCGAAGCGTATCGGAATTGGTAAGTTGAACAATCCCGCAAAGCGGAGGGTATGAAACTCAAAGATTTATTTTGTGTTCATACCCGTGATCGGCAAATGTTTTTATCATGGGTAGTGTGTAATGTGTCGCGTGACAATTGTCAAGAAAAATTTATCTTATGGGAATTGAAAGAAAACCGCTATTCCCCTCTTTTACTTGTGCTCCCTAGTGACCTTCAGGTTATTCAGGGTATAAAGAGGGGTTTGGGGAGATTTTACGGAATTGTTCTGATTTTAATGAGACTCGCTGAAAACGAACGAAGTGAAGTTTGAAGCGTCAGTCGAATTATCCCAGGAGCGAAGCGATAGTGACTCTCGCTGAGAGCGAATGGAGTGAAGCTCGAAGCGTAAGAGGAACAATCCCGCCAACGTAGTCGGCAGGGACGTGGGGCTATCCTACTTGCGAAGCTAAGAGTGTCTATTAAGCGGAGGTTATGAAACTCAAAGCTTAATTTTGTGTTCATACCCGTAATTTGATGATACAATATTTTCGAAAGGGGAGGTGTTTACAAAATTCATTATTGTTCGCTGAGAGAGGGAGAATCTGCTCACCGGCTATCGGCTTGAGAAATAAATTTGTTACTTTCTTTAATCTTAAAGAAGGAGGAACGACGGGAATGGAAGGTTGGACAGAAGAAGAAATAAGGGATAAGAACTTGATGGCGCCCTGTGGCCTTTATTGCGGCGCCTGCGGGATCTACATTGCAACAAGGGACAAGAACGAAAAATTCAAGGAGGTCATGGGCAACCTTTACGGGACAAAGGTGGAAGACACACAATGTTATGGCTGCATGCAGGCCGATCCGCCGAAGAAACTTTACGGCTATTGTTCTTCGTGCGCGATTAGAAATTGTGTCCGCGAGAAAGGTTATTACTCCTGTCATCAATGCAACCAATGGCCCTGCGATATGATAGAAAAATTCGGGTTGGCTACTGGTTTGCGAGTGATGAAAAGGACGATTCCCCTATGGCGCGCCAAGGTAGCCGAACTCGGAGATGAAAAGGGCAGTGTAGAATGGGCCCGAGCGGAGTTGGAGCGCTATCACTGCCCTGCCTGCGGGAAGCCGCTATTCAGGGGGGCGAAACAATGCCGGGCATGCAAAGCGGAGGTTGCCTCAGTACTTGACGGTACGCTCTAAACTGGTTTTTGTTGATGGAAAGTAGGGTGCTGGTTATAATTTTGCATTCAAAAACAGAAATTAGGACAGCATGTTTTGATCATGAATTATAGTGACCAGCGGGGACACCATTAAATTTAACCGTCCCTATTATCTTTCCCTAATCGTTGAAAAAGCACAGGACTTTTTTAAAATTTATTTGGTCACCTTTTTATATTTATCCTTTTTGACCATCATCTTCAAACCCATCAAAGTATTATAGGGGATATCTTTGCTCTTCATATTGGCGAGGGCTTTTGGCAAAGAACCACCTGGATTACTCTTTACAGTATAAATAACATTTGTATGATCTCGATTGATAGGTGTCAAGACCCATTGACCGCTAATTTCCGGCATTCTGACATTGCCTTTTCCGACCGGCACAAAAGGATCATTCGTCTCATGAAATTCAAAAATAATCTTTCCGGTTTTTTCATCCTTCTTTTCGGTAACTATACAAAGCGCCTCTCTGTTTGATACCGGCCATGGCGCCTTTGTTACATTAAATTGCACAGACGTATGTTCATCGATTTTGCGGATTTCTCTATTCTCTTTGCAATCCGCCATCCATTGTGTTGCTGCAGGTATATCAATTAGCACCGCATAAACGACATCGATAGATGCATCAATATCGGCCGAACCCATAAATTCATCGAAATCCGAACCTTTAACGGGCCTTATTGAGACGTCAATGCCATCTTTCTGTACCGCCAGTTTCCAATCACTTGCTGCCATGACACCGGCAGGCATCGCCACCAAAAAACTCAGAATGACTAAATAAACCGCAATAATACTCAAATTTTTTTTCATCTTTTTCCTCCTTTTTTGTCATCATCACCTTTCAAAAACATAAATTCTCGACAGCAGGTTTTGAACACGATTTACAGTGACCCCGCAGAGACACCGTGAAGCATGGATGTGGGGCCACTGATCTTCCAATGTCAAGGTTAAAGATTTAACCCCGATTGCGGTTGTTTCTAATTACCCGATTATTTATAATTTTGATTTCAAGCTTGGGTTCATTTTTAGACACATCAAGTAGTCCATAATTTTTTCTATAATCTTTACCTGTTACATTATCAGAAGATATAATTCGCGCGCTATGGCACCCTTTCTCTATGACCTTCTCAAGCCTACTCATTATGTAACGAGGAACACGTTCATCTCTTAAATGATGGATATTTAGTTTAGCATCTGCCATTGCAGCAAGGCTTTCAATCTTTTCCTGATGACCTATTTCTTCAACTGCAATGACCATTAGACTAATACCACGCTTCTTAAGTATCTGCACTAGAGCCGTTAGCATTAGAGGGTCTTTATCTAAGAGCGGGAACCTGCTGGATAAATGTGCCGTAGAATTGAACAGCACCCGGTCGACACTCATGCCGTTGTTCTTAATGTTATCTAAGTATATCAGAATAGTATTTATGAATTCCTCGGGAAGAAGAAATCCTGGTTGGAAATTCAAAACGACAACTGAACCAAGGGGCGGATTAAATATATTGGAATCATTAATCATTTGTTTATTCCGTAAAAAATAAAAATCCCCAAACACTTTTTTATGCGGCCATGATTTACCAATATTTTGATTATATTTATCTTTCCACCAACTCTTACATCCAGCTACAGCATTATATAAGATCGGTTGTCCCATATTTAAAACCAATCCTATATTGCTATTACTTTTCCCATGAATATAGTCCAAGCCCAAAGCCAGTTTGTGCCCCCCACTACGACCGCTGAGGACAATGAATGCATCACGACCAAGACCACTCTCAGTAGGTGATTTGTGGACCAATTTACATAAATCTTCATTTTTTCCTATTCGGGCATTTTTATTGTTGGTTTCATTATTATCAGATTTCTCAATATTTATTTTTTCATTTCGTACAACCTGAGTATGGAGACTCGGAAAAACAGTAAATCCCGCGGTGCTTGTGTCTTCTTCAATAGACCCTTCTTTTTCTCTTAAACTTTCATCAGTCGTTTTTCTTCGGATTTTAAAAGGATGGCGTCCTAATACGTTCCTTTGGCAGCGGGATTTAATGACCTCAATTGTTTTGTAGCGATACTCCTGGGTGCTCCAATCAAGATGAACAACGATATCGCTTAATGCCTCAACCTCGTCCTGAAAGACCTGAAATTTCTCAGAGGGCGTATGTTCAACGATATGAATCCCTAGAACGCCCCCCCAGGCTATTAAACGAAATAACTGATGCACACGCTGTCGCGCAAGGGGATGATGAGACAAAGCATTCAGATTATCCAGGACAATGATACTGAGAGAAAAGTCCTTATTATATTTAACTTGATAAGCACGGTGCGCCTCTATAAGACGCGCAACCTGCTTATATCGGAACCAGAACAATTGTTCTTCATCCGGGCTGTCGCCATAGGAATGTGGTGCAAGTTTTGGCAGGAGAAGGACATGATCATTTCCTTTTTGTGGTATGCTTTCCAGAATATCTCTATAGAGATTTACATATCTTATTTCATAGTTGATGCTGTTCTGCTCTGAAGGATTAGGATGAAAAGAGATGATGTTTTCATCTTTCAAATTTAGTCCTAATGCCAACTTTTGGATTGATTCAAGAGGCTGCTCTAACGAGTAATATGCACAAACAGTTTTTTTATGCATGCAAACATCTTTAATGTTAGCATACTCGTAGATTTTACTACGTGCAATCAACTCCATTGCTAATGTACTTTTCCCAACACCAGCAGGACCGGAGATAACCATGTTTATGCCAATCTTTGGCTTTCCTGTATCCATAAAAAGTTTTGATTGCGATTCAGGGAATACAATGCCTTTGTAGTTATCCTTACCATCTTCATCAAAAAGATACGCAAGATCTGCATTTTCAATCACCAGCTTTTTTTCAGATATGATATCGGAATCAGATTCTTTGTTCGTGTTAGCAGTATGTTCCTGTTTTTGATTTTTCTCTAATATGCGGTTGGTACTATTCTCAATGATTTCAGAAATAAACGCATGGAATGTATAAATTGCTTTTTCTGCATCAGTTATTTTATTTTCCGCTGTTTTTTTATCTTCAATATCGATTGTCCATTCTCCATCAAGTTCTGTGAAAATAATTTTTAACTTATTAGACTTTGATTTTGGTGATTGATTATAATAAATAGACAACATGGCAAGCCGATGGAAAATTAGTTTCGCTTCCTGCACACGTTCGATGCCTGCTTCAGTTGCCAACGTTTCCCATGGGAAAGTAGTTTTTCCAAAGCTATTAAACCGCAACTGAATTGCAGCATCGAGAATGCGCGTTACTTTCATGTCACGGAGCACTGGCTCAACTATTAATTCAAAATCATAAGGTTTATCTCTACATCCAAACAAATACCCATCAACGCTAACGGCCGCAGCATACATTTCCAAATGCATCTGTCGCAACTGTCGGCGCCAAAAGCGCAACAACTCTTTCTTTTTTTTCAGATCTTCCCATATTCGCTTTTTGAGCTTTTCAACGTTGTCATCTTTATTATGCTTTTCAAACATATTAGCTTTCAAATTATTTGGAGGATAAACGATCATTAATCGACCTACCAAATTTACTTCACACCCCTGTATCTGTTTGCGAATATTTCCTTTAGAGACTGACGATTCAGGTTCAAATAGTTCTTGAACAGGACATTTTACAAGATGCTCATAATTTGAGTTAGAATCGTTTGTTGCTTTTATTAACTCTACTTCATCAGGCAGATATCGTACCCAATCTGGCATGGCGCGATGATAGCTATTGTCCAACTCATCACCCAGACTTAACAAACAACCAAGCCAGCCGATCCGAATGCGACCAAATCTGTCTAGAAATATTTCCTCCAAATTGCCGCGTCGCCTGAGGTCCTCGGCAAACTCTGTATCGTGTGCACCACACACGCGAGCAACGCATTCCGCAATTCCCGGATCAAGGCTGATACCTAACTCATTATCTTTAGCTTTAATAAATAAATATGAGCAGTAAGCATGATTATCAGATTTATTTGATACATATTCACCCTCACCATTTTCCATATCTTCAAGTAGTGGTTTCTTTCTTGCATCGGAAATAGCGCGACCAATGTCGTGAAAGAGAATAGCACTGAGAAGTATAAAAGCCTCCCAGGGGGTTAATTGAATTTCTGGAATACGATCGAGAAGGTTGCATATAAGAGCTTCAACATTTTTTAAATGTGTGGATCCACTATGCGATCCTTTGTCATGACCAAGAGCTGGTATCCAAGTATTGTATGCCCGCTCTTCCATATGAATAAAATCCTGATATAAATTTTGTGCAGTATAGTGCGTGTCTTTAGTAATCAGTCGAGATCGTAATATATTTTGTTTTTCCTCAAGCATAACCTTATACCCTCCAACGAAGTACAAAGGAACTTGTCCCATTTATCCTTATCTATTAAATGTCAAGGGTAAAGATTTGACCAGAAATCTTCCCCCCATACTCGTTATTGAGCGTCCCCCTTTTCCCTCTGCCCTTTGAAAAAATGCTAACATGAGCCAAGAAGAGACTTGACCCGTCTTCTTTTTCTTTCATTTCACAGTTTGAATTTCTCCTTAAAGTATGTGTCGCGGACTTTTTTTGCCTTCGTTTCCGCCCATGAATCAACGCCCATTTTCTTCATCAAACAAAGATTGAAGACTTTTGTGTTGTGCGGCCTTAAGGACGATTGATCGGCGTAAGGATGCAGGAAGTCGCACGGAAAATCGGTGCATTCAAAACAAAAATCTAAACCCTTCTTTTCAATACATTTATATACGCTGCAGGGCTCTTCAAGAGAATGTGCCGAACACATGCCTTTCTGATTTCTGCAGCCGTTGCAAACCGCATCTTCAAAAGTAAGATTCATGTTTTTGGCGATCATGCTTCTTAGCTTATCATTCTCTCTAGCAGCATACATTGGACAGTTGAAACAGTCTATCCCGCAAGGTGCAGTCATTTGCCGATAATCCATCTATTCACCTTTCGTTGTTTTTCATTAATAACAAAATAATAAGACCTCTATTTACTATCCCACATACGTAGGAACAGTTTAAAGCGGTTTTTTCTTCAGTTTGCGGAAATCGGGTTTTCGCTTCTCCATGAATGCCATCATAGCCTCCATACTTGCCGGACCGCCGGCCAGTTTGTCCATGGCCTCATGCTCAGCCATTATGGCAGCGTCGATACCCGCTTTATGCGCCATCTTGAGGCACCTTTTCGTTTCTCGCAAGGAACTCAAAGGCCACTGCGCTATTTCAGCGGCTTTCGCCATCGCGTTTTGCAAAAGCTCATCATCCTTAAACTTGCGGGAAGCTATTCCCGTTTCCAGAGCCTTATCGGCGTTTATCCATTCCGTGGTAAAAAGGAGTTCGGCCGCTCGCTGCGTCCCGATGAGCGCCTGTAACATATAACTACTCGCGAATTCAGGCGCCATTCCAAGGCTATTGAAGGGCATTCGCATGCGCAGACTTTCACCGACATAGAGCACATCGCTATGGAACAATATGGTCGCGCCTCCCCCGACTGCGACCCCCTTGGCCGCGGCAACGAGCGGTTTATCAAAGTCGATGACCGCACGTTCCAAAATTCTATAACTATGCAACGCGCCGGGAACCATGGCGTCCTTCAAGTCCTGGCCCGCTGAAAAATCATTGCCCGCACCTGTGATGACGACCACATTAACGTCATCATCTTTACGGGCTGCATCCAACTCTGCGGCAAAAGCCTTCCACTGTTCTGTGTTGAACGAGTTCTTCTTCTCGGGACGGTTCAATGTCAATAACAGGATACCGTCCTTTAACTCCGCTAAAACCGTATTACTCATCGTCATACCTCGCTTTTGTTTTAAATTTTCCAGGAGCTTTTGCCCTGGTATTTGTGCAAATCGCGGTAAATATAAAATATTAGCCGGATGCAGGGGACATAACACATAACTCAACATTTTAATCAATGTAATTAGGAGTTATGTAATCCGTATTAGCTGATTCTAATAGACCCTAATATATTTTGTCATAACCTTTTTGTTTAAGACCCATATTATTGTCAATAAAGCCCTCGTCAACTAATTCTTTTATCGCAATCTCAAAATATTCTTGTTCTTTTGGAGTTAAGGAATGATAATAACGTAAAGTTAACCATTTTGAAGGAATTGTGTGCCCGACTTTTGCTTTCATGTCACGAAATTTAGCAAAAATATCTTTTTTTATTTTTTCTTTCGGATCATCTGTAAAATTAACATCCCTCAAATCATTTTTGGAAGGTTTCATAATTTAATCTCCTTTTCGTTTAAGCAGAGTTATCTGCTATATTTTCTGCTTCATAAAATTTCTTTAGGGATTTTTTCCTGTTTGTTTAATTTTGCCCAAGGTTGGGATTATCCCTATAAATCTAATATTTTTTAGGTCTGCACTACCTTATAATCTTTTGAAATATTTAGCAGTGATATTTTTGGTTCTTGTCCGGGAGTGATTTCCACAGTTAGGAAGGCAGCCCAAGTTTTTTCGTCAGCTAAAAAAGAACCAGCGTTAAATACTTTGATTTCTTTATCATTATAAATCTTTTTTGCGTTAGGAATGTCTTTGGTGGATGCGCTACCTTGCTTATGCGTGTGACCGAAGATGAAGTGTTTGGGTGGTTCAACTTCGTAGTTTCGGAAATATTTCAAATAATATTCAATAAACATCAATTGCTTGGTGTCAATTGTTTTGTTTCTCATAGAACTGTTAAATACAGCAGAAGCATTTTTGAATAAATTTTTAAAATATTTTATTATTTTATCTTTAAGGTTGCCTGGTCCGAATAGCAAATCAATAAATCTGCGCGTGCGTGAAGTAAAAGATACTGCGTTTGCAACTGCCTGATATTGCGCAGTCTGAATAAAAATTCTACGCACTGCATCTTTTTGGTTTTTACAATTTTTAAGTGATTTGCAGAGATCTTCAAATTCGGTTTGCGACCAATCAAGATAATGGCCATGCGTGATAAGAATATTGCCCTCATTGCATGTTATGACATGGTCTGGATATTCCACAACTACACGGTCTCTGACGCTAGCCGGGAAAACGCCAGAAATAAAGGCAGCATTGCCTTGCCATTTATATTGCATGAGTGGCGATGGTATTGAGCCCATACAACTACCACTGGATAGGACCGACAAGCAAGCAACCTGCGTTGATAGTGTGTTCCACACCCAATAATCATGATTTCCAGGAATGTAAATCCAATTTTCAACTGATAAGGCATCACCGAGTCTATCTAAAACATGTTTTGTAAATTCTCTGAATCCCAGTAAACGTGTGTCGGTGGAATTATTGCCTTCAAGCGCCGTGGTTAATGTGGCAAGGTTAAGGTCGAGTAGATCACCGGAAAAAATTATTGCCTTCCAAGGCTTATTAACAGATATGTATCTGCAAAGCTCATCGACAACGCCGGGATCATTGAGGGATACCTCTGCTGTTCCAAAATGCATGTCGGACAGTACTAGATAACGCTCGGATTTGCTATTACCGTTCATTTAGCCCTCCTTTACTGAAATAGACATTTCACCAGCCGAACCAACTATGACCATTAAGGCAAGCTGACCATCAAGCGCCAATGCTTCCGCAAGTTGTTTTATCAGCAAACGATCGATTGCACTTGGGTAGGCTGTAGTAAATTCTGGATGTGAGTGCCATTCACCTATATAATCTAATATACCTGCAGTACGGCGTCGCGCTTCTTCCAAATCAGTTTTCAGATTTGTAACACCTCTTGTAAATCCGGTTCGATTAGCTTCACTATCAGGCGGTGCACTAAGCATATCTACCACGTATATATTTTTAAGCTTCTGGTCTATATACCCGAGAATAACACCACCTGTCTCATTTGGAAGTTGTGACATTCTTGTTTTAGATATCTTTTCTTTAAGATCATTATCGATTATCACATTCCAATCTCCGCATTTGGAAAGTACAGATACACAAGCGGAAATTTTATAAGCTGACAGAGCGCCTGTTTCAGAGTCACAAGACCATATACAAATATGTGCCTCAAGCCTATCACGTAATAATCTGATCTGGCGTGCCAGTAGAGCAGCATGGAATTGGATGGTTTCATACGAGATAATGACTGATACGTCGCGGCATCCAGCCCCAACCCTGATATTGCCTTTGTGTCCGTCTAAGTGATATTTGCCCCATTCTGTGTTGATGATAGATCGGTAATACTGTGCTTCTAATGCATCTAGTTTTATAGAACGATCTGATGATTCAATCAGAAGCACAGAATCCTTTCCATTCGGGGTTAAAAAAACAGATACTGAACGAGGCACATCCACCTTTTGTGCTATATCGCGTGGCACTTCAATTGTAGTTGTGGCATCAACAAAAAAATCAGATTTTGAAATAGCTTCTTTTACATCTTCGTCTTTGAAATCATTTGCGCTTTTGACAATTGAGGAAGCATGGTAGTAGTTGTCCTGATAATTTATTGTTACCATGTGCCGCACAACATCGGCTTTATATACACCAACGTAAAAATCATTCGCAATATGACGTATTATATTGTGCGATTTTAATATATCTTGATCGATAAAGCACCACGTACCCCAGTGTTCCTTTGCCCATAGTTCTGCTAATGTACTGCCCAGTGCACCAACACCGGCAAGCACCCCTTTGAAACTTGCTGTTTGTGGATTAATATCGGATGCTATTTGAGCTAATTCACTTGTTACAGCTGTCTTAACTTCGACTGGACATATTTTTATTGTGCGCCAGTCATTATTACTATCTTTAGCAACCTCACCTAATAATGGTATTGGGTAAAGTTTCTCATCAGTTCCTACCATTAAAATACCAATTTTTTTGCCGAGATTTGCAAGATCTGAAATTACGTGAAATGCCTGTCTGAAGGTTCTTTCAGGTAATGAATCACTTGACCGTTGCATTTGAATTGAAAGAATAAGCAAACACGTGTTTAATTTATCTTGGCACACGCCACCAACAGACCTTTCTTTCACGGCGTTCTTGAGTGTATCCAAAATTTTAACACCACGTTTTTCAATTTGATCACAAAGTTCGCCCAGTGTTCCGGGATATTGTTCTATATTCCCATGCACTATAGGAGGTATTTTAACTGCTAAGATTGTAAAATTTGGAATCTCTTTATCTTCAATATTCTCTTGTGGTACCAATAGGCTACCTTCCTTTTTATATTTTCCGGCTGGGAAACCTAATATAGGAACTTTGTAAACTTTTTTCTTAGGCGGATCTTGCGGTGCTAGAAGTCCTTTATCTTGAAAATTGCATCTAATAACTTTAAATTTGAACGGTGGTCGGTCGATGAGAACAAGTTGAGGTACCAAAACAAGATTTGAATTTTCTGATTTTGCATCAAAATCAGGAGGCAAAATAATTTCAAAAAGGCTCTCGAAGTAAAGTGGTTCTAAAGCCTGTGCATACTGATGAAGCGTCCCTTTGGCTGATTCTGTGAGCCACCGTAGAATTTGTTGAAGATGTTTTTGCGGCGTCCAGGTTCGTTCCAATGCTTGCCATGTATCTACATAGAGGCATAGTGATGCGGGTTCGCCTAGTGGAACGTGATTCATGTGTGGAAGAGTTGGGAAGTTACCTCTGAGTGCCCTAACTTCGGGCAGTTTATCTGAAGTAAAGACCAGTGCGAGTCTTTCACGAACCCGGATGCCATACTGATTTCGCGTTGGCACCTGGTCATTAACGCAGTCAACGATAATGATGTCGGAGATTCCTTCATCTTGGCCTAAATGTCGCAGTTCAATAACGTGAAAGTCCCTTGTTGCCAAACACGCGATTAATGTCTTTTGCGCAATAGCATGAACGAGTCTGTTATTTAAATCGGGGTATGGGTCTCCAAAGGGAATGAATTCAACAGTCATTTTGCACCAGCTCTCGGTGCAGGTTTTGACGTTATTATGGATATACCAGAACCGAATATTTTACCACCTCGACTTATGCCGTTATTGTCGATTTCGAATATGATCGGTTCCGGCTTTGTTGTGTTTGGTTCCTCCATTGTGACCAGAAACTTTGCGCCGTCGACTTCCTTGAGATAACGTTCATAGCATTTCTTAGCCTGGATGTGTGGTGGTTGCTTTTGCTCACGCCCTTCCTTCGTGTCTTCAATAGGATTACTGGAACTGACAATGTACGCGTTCTCTTTTCCCAACAGCAGCAATTCTTTTATTAAAGGCTTTGGTATAGTTTCAGTGTCGCCTTTGTCATCACTCAGGGTTCTATAGCTGCAGTGGTGTGGCAGACTATAGATGTCCCATGCCAGACGGCCAATATTTTCGTGATATTTTGTCGCTGCAACAATATCTTCTAGTACTTCGGATATGGAGTCGCCACTCGCTAAATAGTCAAAGGTGTTGTTTCCTGCTTTGAATCGAACATTAAAAATAAGTGCGGCTTCATTACGCATATCATCACTCTCATCGACATGCTTTATAAAGGGGGAGTGGCAAAAGAATTCGATTCCATCATTGTCAAGCGTGAAACTTGGAACTTTCATCCCAGCATCAGTAATCATGTGGCGGCGGGAATCAACAGACAAACCGTTCTCTTTTAACCAATCTTTAAGTTTTTCAGGTTTGGAGAACACCCTAATGCCCTTACCTTCTTTCAGCCGGTATCGTGCCTCTCGCCGCCAAATCACGAATTCATCGCTCTGTTCATCGTTCGTGGCGGTTTCCAAAATCATTGCTGCTGGTACCCAGAGTTCATTAATTTTGATGCGACCATTGCCTTTATATTTTTCAGCATGAAGTAGCTCAAAAAAATCGGTGCTATTTTCAATGTGATCTTTGTCCCCATGTGTAAAAGCAACAACATCAAAAGATGTTTTTTTACATTCTTTCAATTCCTCTTTAAGACGCGTCTTTAAATCAATTTCCGGTCCCTTACCATCTTCAGCTGTTTTAAGATGTCTGAAGTCGAAAAGGATGCGTTTGCCATTATCCAAGATTATTTGGCTTGTGTCTCCATTTCCTACGGGATAAAAAATGATTTGATGCATTTAAGTACCTCACTTAATTTTCTTGAGGGTAATTAGGGTCAGGCGTTGAAATATCAGTTTTCAACCCCCATTTAACATTTTATAATTTTTTAATGATGTGTGACGAATAATACTATTTTAAAATAGTAATGCAAGGTAAAATATGGCGGTGTCAAATCCAACTCCGCTTCGTTTCGGGGATAATTCGACTAACATTTCAAACTTCACTTTGTTCGTTTTCAATGAGTCTCATTATGACAAGTAAATTCAGATTGGCAATTGTTGGCGAACTGTTGTACAAATTCTAAAATATCGCAAAGAGCAGATTAAAATGCCGATCCACATAATTCCAGTTGACAAACTCAGCGCCGAAGCCTTAGACGGCGTTATCAAAGAATTCATTTCCAGAGACGGAACTGATTATGGTGAAGTTGAGGCTGCTATGGAAACAAAGGTAAGGCAGGTAAAACAAAAACTGGAAAACGGATTGGCCGTTCTTATTTATGATGACGAAATGGAAACCACCAATATATTCCGGCATGACGACCCTATCTTAAAAAAGCTTGATAAATTAAATGAGTGAAATAAACCACGGGTATAAACCCCAAAGCATTCTACGCGCAGAGCGCGAGGCTAAGCTTCTTGAATTTCTCTTCGAGTCATTTCCTGACCGGAGCAGAAAATCGATAAAATCGCTTCTTGAACAAAAACAGATAATGATCCTGAATCAGATTGTCACCCGATTCGATTATCAGCTCCGGCCGGGGATGGATGTCATCATCCTGAAAAAGAAACCATCGCAGAACATGACACTCCGGAAAATGAATCTGCTTTATGAAGACGAGCATCTTTTGGTCATTGAGAAGTCTGCCGGACTTCTCTCGGTTGCCACCGCAAAGGAAATCGAAGAAACGGCATTCAGCATTTTAAAAAGCTATGTGAAAAAAAGCCGCCATCGTGCAGAGCTGTATATCGTGCATCGGCTTGATCGCGACACCTCCGGCATCATGATGTTTGCAAAGAGTAAAGAGATTCAGCTTAAATTGCAGGAAAACTGGGAGAAGGCCGTTACGAAACGGATCTACTATGCAGTGGTCGAAGGCCATGTCAAAAATGCGGAAGGGGAAATTGTTTCGAGCCTTAAAGAAAATAAATCATTGATGGTGTATTCATCAAAAACTCCGGGAGATGGACAAAAAGCTGTTACCCGATACCGTGTTTTGAAAAGTAATGCGCGATATTCGCTACTGGAAGTTTCTTTGCAGACCGGCAGAAAAAATCAGATAAGGGTTCATCTTCAGGACATAGGTCACAGCATTGCCGGTGACAAAAAATACGGGGCGGCAACCAATCCTCTGGGCCGTCTCGGGCTTCATGCCGGGATACTGGAATTTTTCCACCCGGCAACCGGTAAACGCATGCATTTTGAAACACCGGTTCCGGCAGTGCTGGAGAAGCTGTTTGAGTAGCAGTTTCAGGAAATGGGGCTGTTGAAATAACCTGAAGGTCACGCGAACGCTCATACCCTAAAGGGCACGACACGTCTGCTGTGTTGCGCTGCAAACCGCACCACTCAACGTATATCCATATACGTCTCGCAGTTCGGTTTTTTGCGCGCCTTGCATCT
>PLMV01000200.1:24507-34545 GCA_003141615.1 Syntrophaceae bacterium | reverse complement strand
TGTGGTCTCTGCCACAGCCTTCCCTTTAGGAAGGTTTGGAAACCTTAGGTTTCCAAGATTATAAAAAACTATTCCTTATTTCGCCCTGCGGTCTCTGCCGCAGGGGAATAAACAAGCAATGTCTTATAAAAATTGTAAATTCGACATGACGATATAGTAGACAGGAAAAATATTTTCTAGATTCTTTGAAATGGAGCAGGAGTTCAGTGGTTAATTTGCCGAAAAAGATACAAATAGATGCTATCTTAGGAGAAGAGTTTTATAAATTACTGGACAAACTTGGAGTCAGAGAAGGCTTCGAAGCAGGTAACTATCACTGCCACATTTGCGGTGACAAAATAGAAGTAAAAAACGTCCTTATTGTGTTTCCTTTATGTGAAAACGACGTAGGATTTATTTGCAGAAAACCAGAGTGTATTACAAGGTATAAATTAAACCTGCCAATAGAATAAGAAAGTTGGTCTTTATAACTAGGAAAAGATACTTATGGTATTACCTATAGTTCTAATATTGATAGGTATAATAATTTTACTGATTTCAGTAGGGGCGGCATTGGGCTTAGTGATACCATTAACAGCGACTATTAGTGCTGTTCTAATGGAGGTATTTGGTCCGGCTTCTGGAATAGTTATGCTCGTATATGGCTTTTGGAAATTACTACCTGATGAGATAAAGAGCTTTGTTGCCAAAGGCCTACGTAAGATACCAAGTCTACCTAACTACTACAAGCGAAGAACTATCAAGTTCGAGCTTGAAAGTGAGATAAATACGGCGTTGAAGGAGTTTGGTAAAGAGGGGGCAAGGTTTGTACAACATGAGATTGTTGTTAGCTGGCTTACCCCTAAAGATGAAGCTGTGAGGCTTTTCTTCAAAGGAGGCAAGGCATACATAAAGATTGATTTCGCAGAAGACAAAGAACATAATCTTGTCGAAGCATTGCTTGTGTATTGTAACGATTGCCTATTGCCCGAGATTCGCCAATACACTGCACGACCGCTGATGCGTGCAATAGACCTTAACTTCATAGATGAATTATTAGACAGACGTAACGCTGTTCGCGGTCGGGCTTTCTTTACTCAGGAGATAATTCCAAGGGAGTTGTCAGTTACACCAGAAATTGACAAATACCTAGGTACGCTCGAATTACTCTCCCAACATGGTTTGTTCACCCGCATATTATTGCCGGAGCTTCGGGACTACCCGGGCAGGACGCATCGTAAAACCGCACGCCGAACACATCTGGAGCAGATGGAGGCATTCATTGATTTTCTAAAAATCACCGCAGAAGACAGGACAAATCTAATAAAAAGGGCGTGGTTACACATTGGGGAAACGATTCGAACTGGTGTTATGCTTGTGGGAACACCTTATAAGCTACAAAATGAAGGCACTAAACCTTATGTCACGCGGACTGCTAAAGATAACGTAGATGGAGCACGAACCGTTTATCTTATCGGATACAACATGGGCGTTATTTATGTGCCAACTATCGCTAAGGAAGTTAAGCACCATAGTATAGCCGACAAGTACGAAATATATGAATATGACGCCTTGATTGGTGGTGAACTGAAGAAGCAGAGTATTGCTCGCTTGTCAATGCGCGAAGGGGCGGGCAAGAGATTTCTGGAGTCGTTCCCCTACAAAGAAGAATGGACTGATTTGGCGAATGAAGCAGACATTGTTGTAAAGTCGACAATGGATTCTATTGTTTCGGAGACTCCTGCCAAAGAAGAAGCCCTTGCAAAGACGCCCGTGGCAGAGACATGGGAATTAGAGATAGATGTTGCGTGGTCAAAGAGAGCCAATAAATCCGGACAGACTATTCACGGCTCACTTGCTGCAGCTGATGCAGTGAAGGTGCTAAGTGTAAACAAGCTTAATGAATCGCCATATAAAACTCTCAAAAGTCTTCTGGAAGCAAGTCATTATCTAAGCACTAGATGGTCACGTATAGAGACATGGATAATCAGAATTTAATATAAACACTTTGAACAATAAGCTATATTGTGTCACACTTTCAACGATTCCTTACAGAAAAGAGCGAAGTGGGGAAATAATGATGCGAAGCCAACTTCCTCACCGTCTACTAGGTCTATGAGTCCGTTTTTGAACTGCTGTAACCTTCCAACACACAAAGTTATTCTGGCGCCAAAGACGGAGCAATATGTAAAAAGGGAGCTTCAACCAGCTTCGGGTCAAACTGAGTGCCAGAACAATGGTTAAGCTCTTGCAGTACTTTCTTATATGACAGCTTACTGCAGTAGAGTCTAGATGACATCATGGCATCAAAGGCATCAGCGACAGCCAATGAGTTCGATTTTTTGTGTTTTACTCTTTCGATTGGTAATACTCAATTTTAACAATTGACTACCAGTAAACAGTTGTAGGTGAACTGGTTAAAACTGACTAGACTTAATTGAACAGTGTTTGTACAGCCAAACATTGCTTAGGCTACACCTATATTATTCTTCAATCACAACTTTCCCACGTAAAATTTTTTTTTCTGCTTGTTGATGTTTAAAAATCAGAATTTTCTCTTTCGCCCTTTTGCTGCGTTTTCTTTTTTGACGGCGAATTTTTTCCAACTTTTCTTTTTCTTCCGCTATAAAACCTTTTTGCTTTCTTTCGATCTTATCCAGCAGTAATCTTTTGGCTAAAAAGCGATTTAATGACTGTGATCGTTCCTGCTGGCATTTTACCGCCAGACCAGTGGGAATGTGGACAAGATAAACACAGGAAGAACTTTTATTAACTTTTTGACCCCCGGGACCGGAGGAGCGAACGAAAGATTCCTCAAAGTCGTTTTCCGCTACCCCCAACTCCATCATTCTGGCAGCGATAGCTCTTTCTTTTTCAGAGGAAACAGGCATGTTCGTTTTGATGAAGCTTAAGGGATAGAATAAATTTCGTCGTCAATTAAGTGGATCCAGTTTTCCGTCAGAATTTCTCTGGCTTCTTCTAACTTGTCAACACCAATAATAACGATGGTCTCTTTTCCGATACGGTTAATTGTTGTGTAGAGATAAAGAATATTAATCTCCGCTTTGGCCAGTGGTTTTAATATAGCGTTGATGCCGCCTGCGTGTAAGGGAACTTCAGCCGCTAAAACAGGAGTGACTTCAAAATTTAAATTGTAGCTTTCCAGAAGCGCTGCAGCGCGGTCGGGATCATTGACTACAAGACGAACCCGGCTGTCGTGTTCGATACTGGCAGCCGATACGGCTTTAGTGCTGATATCTTCAGTATCAAGAATATGAATCAGTTTGGCAAAAGAGCCGGGCACATTGCCTAATAAAACGGAAATTTGTTTTACAGCCATAAATGTCCTTTTTAATCTTTTATAAAATCAAATCCAGCAGTAAAAGCTTTCCGGTTAATTTCAGCTGCCGATTTTTTTTTGCTCCCCATGATGCTTTCGAGACTTTTTAAATAAATTTCAGCCGGAACAATGCCCGTCTTCTTAATAAATGCTCCCATCATGATGGTGTTGGCTACACGGCTGTTGCCCATTTCTTGAGCCATATCGCCGCAGGGCACGGCATATATCTGAACATCACTGCGGCTGGGACGCGCTTCAATAATCGAAGAATTAAGAAAAACAGTGCCGCCTGATATAATCTTGCTTTGAAAAGTAAACAGAGAAGGGGAGTTCATCGCTACCAAATGATCGGGTTCCGATGCAACGGGAGAAGCAATTTCTTCATCGGCAACGGCAACGGTGCAGTTGGCCGTGCCGCCTCTTACTTCCGCGCCATATGCGGGAAGGTAAGTTACATGGTAACCTTTGCTCATAGCGCTGTGGGCCAGGCTAACTCCCATCATTAAGACGCCCTGACCGCCGAAACCGGAAAAAATTGTTTTGATCATCATAAGGAAGGCCTCGCAGGTTTTTCAGCGGCATCAGTATTGTCCTTGAAAACGCCCAAAGGAAACTCTTTACTCATGGTATCATCTATCCATTTACAGGAATCAATGGGGCTCATCTTCCAGTTAGTCGGGCAGGGAGAAAGAATTTCGACCAGAGAAAAGCCCAGCCCATCGATTTGACATTGAAAAGCTTTTTTTATTGCTTTTTTTGTTTTGTTTACATTGGCCGGTGAATTTACGGTACAGCGCTCTATGTAAGTTGTTCCCGGCAATTGGGAAAAGAGTTCGCACACCTTTACGGGATAACCGTCTAATGTTTTGCTGCGTCCGGCCGGAGTTGTTGTCGTTTTTTGCTCCAGCAGTGTTGTCGGCGCCATCTGGCCTCCGGTCATACCATAAACGGCATTGTTGATAAAAATGACGGTGATGTTTTCACCGCGATTGGCCGCATGAAAACTTTCCGCAATGCCGATTGCCGCCAGATCACCATCACCCTGGTAAGAAAAAACAATACGATCCGGCAGTGTGCGTTTTATTCCTGTAGCAAGTGCCGGTCCTCGGCCATGTTGGGCTTCAATCATGTCTATATCAAAATAATTGTATGCCAAAACAGCGCAACCCGCAGGAGGGACGCCAATAACGTTGCCTCTGATACCCAACTCATCAATAACTTCGGCCACCAGACGATGCGCGATGCTATGCCCGCATCCCGGGCAATAGTGAAAAATATTTTCCTTTAAACTTTTTGGCCTGCTGAAAATTTTTTTCTCCATATCTTTATGATCCAAAATTTTCTTTTCAGCTTAATCTCTATTTTTCGTAATGCTTTGCAACAACATTAGCTAACTCTGCCGGGGTGGGAACAACACCTCCGGGACGGCCATGAAATTCAATATTGGCATAACCCTGTAGGGCCAGCCGCACATCTTCCAGCATTTGTCCGGTGCTCATTTCAAAAACCAAATAATTTTTAATTTTTGCCGATAACGCCCGTAATTTCAATTCCGGGAAAGGCCAAAGGGTTATCGGCCTGAATAGTCCTACCTTCATACCATTACCACGCAGGCGTTTGATAGCGCCTTTAGCGATGCGGGCCGCCGTACCGTAAGCAATAATGACAAGTTGCGCATCCTCTGTTTTATACTCTTCATGGAGGGTTTCATTGTCGGTAATCACTTGATATTTACGCGCTAATTTCCAATTGTGTGCTTCCATGTCAATCGCATCAAGAATGAGACCGCGGATAATTTTGCTTTTGCCATTACCTGCACCGTGCATGATGAATTTTTTGCTGTACTGACGAGGTTTTGGTTTTTTAAAGATAACCGGCTCCATCATTTGTCCCATCATGCCGTCGGCTAGAATCATCACCGGAGTGCGGTACTTATCAGCGAGGTCAAAAGCGTCCATGGTCAGATCGGCCAGCTCCTGGCAGGTTGCGGGGGCGTAAACAATCGTGCGGTAGTCGCCATGCCCACCGCCGCGCGTAGCTTGAAAATAATCTCCCTGCGAGGGACGAATATTCCCGAGACCGGGGCCGCCGCGCATGATATTGACAATGATGCCGGGAAGTTCACAGGCGGCCATCGATGAAATCCCTTCCTGTTTTAAGGAAATGCCGGGACTGGAAGATGAAGTCATAACTCTGGCACCCGCAGCGCTCGCGCCGGTAATCATGTGAATAGCGGCTATTTCGCTTTCCGACTGAATGAAAACTCCTCCTTCGGCATTGCGCATGTGCTCCGCCATATATTCTGTCAGTTCATTCTGAGGCGTAATCGGATAACCGGCATAAAAGCGGCATCCGGCTCTTATTGCTGCCTCAGCAATGATATTATTTCCAGACATCAATACTTTATTCACGATAAACCTCGATAGCTACTTCCGGACACATTGTTGCGCACAGAGCGCAACCGGTGCATTCCTTTTCTTCATTTGCACAGACAGGATGGTAGCCGCGGGAGTTGTATTCTTTTGTAGTCACAATGTGACCTTTCNNAGCGCACGCTATCTTGCGTATAATTTTTAGAAAGTCAAGTTTTTTAAGATAACGGGTATGAAACCCAAATCCCGCGTCCCTGCCAACTACGTTGGCGGGATGCCACGGATATCAGCGATATCCTCCGCCTGCGGCGGGATAGTTCGTCCAACAAATTTCAGTCGTAGATGCCCTTCAGGGTATGCGCTTCGCTTCTGAAACTTGGGACTCACTAGTTCCTCTTGCGCTTCGAGCTTCATTCTATTCGCTTTACCACGGCGCTACGCGCCTGGTATAATTCGTCCAGCAAGCTTCAGTACACTTTGTTTCTGAAGCTTGGGTCTCATTATCAGCGAGCGTCACGATCGCTTCGCTCTTGGGATTAATTCCATTTGCGCTTCAAATTTCATTTCACTCATTTTCAGCGAATGTCATTAATTCGACTAACGCTTCCTATAGTCAGCGAGTCTCAAATCCCGCGTCGCTTCGCTCCTGGGATAATTCGACTTACAAGTTTCAGTTCACTACGTTTCTGAAACCTGAGTCTCATTAAAGTTTACTAATTTGAAACCCTTTTAATTTTATAGCCACCGATCTCTGCAAAAGGTCTATAGAAATAACAAAAAGTTCTTTTTCGACATTGCTTCTGACGACAGTCCCTTCTATACCGGCAAAGGGTCCGTCAATTATGCGCGCCGGTTCACCATCTTGGGGAAATTGCATGGTAAAAATTTCCGTTTTTGTATTTACAAAGCGTCGAATAGCATCAATTTTGCTGTCCGGTACCGGTATGGGTTCAGAATTCTCTTTTTTCCCTAAAATACGCACTACGCCGGCGGTTTTTAAAATGGCCAACTTTATTTCATTGTCTAAACAAAGGGCTTCGGCAAAAAGGTATCCGGGGAAAAGGGGGGTAAAGATTTTCTTCTTCCTGTCTTTTCGCTTGCTCCATAATTCTATCTCGGGTAAAAAAGTAGTTAAATTCTTTTGGACAAGACCGGAATTTACCTTGTATTCATGGCGGCTTCTTGTATGTACAACGTACCACGACATTATAAAATACCCGTTAAACCTGTTGTGTTTGGGGAAATTATAATATTTGCTGACATTTTGCAATGGAGAAATGATGAAAGTTTTACATCTTGGCGGAATTAAATTAACCTTAGGTGAAGGCGAGGAATTGCTGGCAAAAAAAGTTGCGTCGATTCTGGATATATCCATTAATGATATTGTCGCCATGGAAGTTATTAGAAAAGCAATAGATGCCCGTCGCCATAAGCCGCCTCATCTTGTTTATGCCCTAAGAATCAGTGTTTCCGAAGACACGAAGTTACCTGCTGAATTCAACGAAGGATTGCAATTATCGGCCCAGAAAGATAAATCGGAGATTCCACTGCTTTTATCAGTTTGTCCACCAAATCTTCCTGTGGTAGTTATCGGCAGCGGCCCGGCCGGTCTTTTTGCCTCGTATGTTCTTGCCCTAAGAGGTATTCCATTATTACTGCTGGAAAGGGGCACACCTATAGAAAAACGAACAAAAGATGTGCAGGAATTTTGGGAGGAAGGCGTTCTTAATCCCCAAAGCAATGTTCTTTTTGGCGAAGGAGGCGCGGGAACATTTTCCGATGGAAAGTTGACTAGCCGGACAAAGAATCCTTATTCCTCCTGGGTAAAAAAGATTTTAGTGGAAATGGGCGCGCCTCAAACAATTATTACTGATGCCAAACCGCACATTGGCACTGACCGCCTCCGGGAAGTAATCGTTAACTTACGAAAAAAACTCATCGCGATGGGTTGCGCAATTAGATTTTCAGCCCATGTGACGGATTTTGTAATTTCGCGAGAGACTATCAGTGCATTGATCGTTAATGAAAAAGAAGAGATTAAAATTAATCATGTTGTTTTGGCCATTGGCCAGAGCGCCGATGATACTTATTGGAAACTTTTTGAGCGCGGCATTAAAATGGAGGCCAAACCATTTGCCATGGGTTTGCGTGTGGAGCACCCACAGGAATTAATTAATTCCATCCAGTATGGTAAGTGGCGCAATCATCCACAATTACCGCCCGCGGAATATTTTGTGACGGCTTCGATTTCCGATTTAAATCGTTCTGTATATACTTTTTGCATGTGTCCGGGCGGATCAGTTATAGGCTGCGGCGCGTTTGCCGGTTTTGTTATAACCAACGGCATGAGCAACGCCAAACGCTCCGGTGAATTTGCCAACAGCGCCATTGTGGTTAATGTCCGTGTAGATGACTTTGCGTCTCATGGCCAGCCACTCGGAGGTCTGAAATTTCGTCAATTATGGGAAAAAAAAGCTTTTCTTTCAGGAGGAAGCAACTATCAGGCGCCGGCGCAGAAGATGATTGATTTTCTGCAGGGAAAGCCTGCCGGTATTATCGGGCGGACAAGTTTTCTCCCCGGCGCAAAGCCTGCAGCGCTTCAGGAGGTATTGCCGGAATTTGTAACCGATTCTTTAAGGCGCGGCCTCAGGGAATTCAATAAAAAGATGCCCGGATTTATTACTGAAGATGCCCATTTAATTGGAGTGGAGACGAGAACATCATCGCCTTTGCGCATTTGCCGCCGCAGTGACGGTCAAAGTAAAAGTATCGGCGGCATTTATCCTTGCGGCGAAGGCGCCGGATATGCCGGTGGGATTATCAGTTCAGCGCTGGATGGAATCAAGGCCGCGCAAAATTTAATTTTAAATTTGAGCTAAAAGAGTATTGCCTAAATATCCTTTTCGCTTAGTCAGAAAGCGTTTTTGATAAATCTAAGGCTCGCTTCAGGCGATTACAAAACTCGCCTTTGGCTCAAACAATTGTAATCGCTGATCTTACGCTTCGCCGAGATTTATTAGTAAAAACGCTTTCAATGGCCGCTCAAATGGATATCTTTGTGGCAACAGTTCGTCCGGCTGTCGATGATAATATCATCACCGCGCCGCAATACCTTCTGAATAGATAATATTTTTGCCGCTCCCAGACTTCTGATATTGAGATCGCCTACCGCTTCGATTCCGCTGCCTATAATTTTCGGCGCAATTATTGTTACCAGGCGGTTGGCTAAATTATTCTTCAATACGGAAGTGATGATTTGGGCGCCGCCTTCAATTAATATCGAGGATATATTTCTTCCGGCAAGTATTTTAAATAATTTTTTCAAATCAACATTTCCCTTTTTATCGGCTTTGATGGTTATTATTTCGACGCCTGAACCGGCGAGACGTTGAAATCTAGGATCAGCGGCTGTTTTAATTGTCGCAATAAGCGTCGGGGGTGAAGATATGTTTTGAAAAATCTTAGCTTGTTTGGGAATATTTAATTCGGAATCGACAATGACACGCAAGGGATTGCGGCCACGGACAAGACGTACCGTGAGCTCGGGATTATCTTTGATCACAGTTCCCGCACCGACTAATATGGCATCGTGTGCCGCTCTCAGTTGATGAGTAAACTTTAAGGAAGCCTCTGAACTTATCCATTGAGACTCTCCCGTTGCTGTCGCTATGCGGCCATCCAATGTCTGGGCATATTTTATGGTGACAAAAGGCATGCCGGTTGCCATAAAATGGAAAAACACTTCATTGAGTTGACGGCAGGTCTTTTCCTGGACGCCGGTTTTAACTTCTATACCGCTGTTTTGCAGATAGTTAATGCCCTGGCAGGAAACAAGAGGATTAGAATCAATTGTGCCGATAACAACACGAGCAATTTTATGTTTGATAATACTGTCTATGCAGGGAGGCGTTTTCCCTTGATGGCAACAAGGTTCTAAAGTAACATATAGAGTTGAGCCGGCGACATCTTCAGTGGCGTTTTTCAGCGCGTTGATTTCGGCGTGATTTCCGCCGAAACGCTGATGGTAACCACGGCTGATGATCCGGCCGTTTTTAACGATGACGGCGCCAACCATGGGATTGGGGCTGACATAACCGCGTCCTTTCCAGGCAAGCGCAATAGCCAGTTTCATATAATATTCGTCATTCACATTATTCATAATGTAAATAATTACCTCATTACCTTTTAAGATGCAAAGAAATTTATTGTCGATAAGCATTCAGATATGGTAAGAAAAAATAAAATCCAAGCGTTCAAACTAAATACGACTTAAGGAGAGATTATGAAAGGAGTTGTTCTTGCCGGTGGATTGGGCAGCCGGCTTTATCCCCTGACCAAAGTGACCAA
>PLMV01000200.1:0-24482 GCA_003141615.1 Syntrophaceae bacterium | reverse complement strand
TTGAGTCTTGCCGAACATTTTGCCGACCGGGACAAGATTGCCGTAGTTTTAGGAGATAATATTATTGAAGGCAATATCAGGGCGGCGGCGGACGCATTCCGTAAGCAAAAAGAAGGCGCCCGCATATTGCTGAAAGAAGTGTCTGATCCGCAAAGATTCGGCGTGCCTGTTTTTGAAGGAAAAAAAATTATTCGTGTGGAAGAAAAACCGGCCAATCCTGCTTCCAACTATGCCGTGATCGGCATTTACATGTATGATTACCGGGTTTTTGAATTTATCCGGTCATTACAGCCTTCACAGCGCGGCGAACTGGAGATTACCGATGTGAATAATTTTTACATTAGAGAAGGAAAAATGCAATGGGATGTGCTGGGCGGCTGGTGGTCGGACGCCGGAACTTTTGAATCTTTGCAATCCGCCGGAAATATGGTGGCGAAAACGGGAGCGAATAAGATATGATTGATGGCGTAATAGTAAAAAAACTGAAAGTCATTCCTGATGAGCGCGGCCGGTTGATGGAAATCATGCGCGCAGATGATAATTTTTTTCAAAAGTTCGGCCAGGTATATATGACTACGGCATATCCGGGAGTTGTCAAGGGTTGGCACTATCACAAAAAGCAGGCTGATAATATGGCCGTGATTAAGGGGATGATGAAGATAGTTCTTTACGATAGCCGTAAAGAATCATCAACTTACGGAGAAATCAATGAAATATTCGCGGGTGTTCATAATCCGGTCATCGTGCATATTCCGGCTTTTGTTTATCACGGGTTTAAATGTATTTCCGAGGAAGAATCCATAGTTATCAATACGCCGACGGAAGTTTATAATTATAATGAGCCGGATGAATATCGACTGCCTGCGCACGGCAGTGAGATACAATATGATTGGGGGAGAAAAGACGGATAAACTTGTAAAATCTGACGTATTTTACAATTATGATATTTATAATATTTCTTGACTTTGAATATATTTAATCTATAATATAAATCAAAGCTTGAGAAGGGCAAACCGCCTGAAAAGGTGGGACGCAAAGTTACTGGCCTAAGTCTTCGTTGCGGGATAAGGTGGCAGAACTGCCGGGCAACTTCAAAGTCGTCCAGCAATTCTGCTATAAAACTAAAATAACAAATTAAAGAAGATAGACTGGAAATGATTCTATGCTTTTGGAATGTTTCGCTTTTATTTTCGGCGCGGCCATCGGCAGTTTTTTAAACGTTTGCATTTTTCGCCTTCCGGCGGAAACCTCGATTGTGAAGCCACGTTCCCAATGTCCTTATTGTCAGCATTCCATTCGTAATTACGATAATATTCCCTTGATCAGTTTCATTCTTCTGCGCGGCAAATGCCGGGATTGCGGTGGAAAGATTTCCTGGCGATATCCGCTGGTGGAATTGATTACAGCGGTGCTTGCTCTGTTATTATTTTTAAAGTTCGGCCTTACATTAAAATTCCTGATATTTTTCATTTTTACGGTTGTATTAATTGTTATAACATTCATTGACTTGGATCATCAGATTATTCCTGATATTATAACCTTGCCGGGAATACCCATATTTTTCCTGGCGGCAATATTTTTAGTAAAGATTCCCTGGTTGGAGGCCCTGCTGGGTTTATTAATCGGCGGCGGAGTGCTTTTTGTGATAGCCCTTGTTTATGAATTGATCTCCAAACGGGAAGGAATGGGCGGCGGCGACATAAAACTTCTGGCCATGATCGGCGGGTTTTTGGGCTGGAAATCGTTGATCTTTGTTCTTTTATTTAGTTCTTTTTCCGGGGCAATAGTTGGCATTACGGCGATGATTATTAAAAAGCAGGATATGAAATACGCGGTTCCTTTTGGACCGTTTTTGTCGGCGGCCGCGGTTGCCTATCTTTTCTGGGGTGATGCCTTTATGCGGTTATTAGTTATGGGATATTGATTTTATTCCCAAGAAGAGGTGAAAAAAACAGATCAAGTTGGTTAAGAATACGGATATCTTAATAAGATTGAACAAAATAAAGAATTGACCAAAATTGTTGCCAGAGGTAAATAACGATTAAAAACAATCATTGGCAGTTTAATTGCCGGGAATTAGATAAGAAATCGTTTTTTGTTGGCATATGAATTGCTGTATATGATTTGGATAAGTGTAAGCAGGAGCAGGCAGTGAAAATTAAATCATCAAGAGGATTCACCGTAATCGAAATGGTGATCGTCATTGCGATAATAGCAATTGCTGTGTCTGTCGCCGCTCCAAATTTTAATTCCTTCCGTCAAAATACTAATCTGAAAGAAGCGGCGCGGGATATATCATCGGATATTTCTTTATACAGGCAGCGGGCTGTTGCCGAAAATAGAGGCTATCAAATTAATTTCAGTGCTGCGGCAAACACCTATACGATTCAACAAGAGACCGTGGTAAATAATACAAGGACGGGTAATTATGTTGCCTTAATTACAAAGACCGTGGGCGCGGGCAATGCTAATATTATTATTTCCAATACCCCCGCACCCCCCAGCTTTTCGGGAGGCGTTCCTAATGTTACGTTTAATCCGCGGGGAACGAGTGGAGCGGGCAGTTTAACGTTACAACATACCAAAAGGTTATCAACGGCAACGATCACTACTAATTTGATGGGCAGGGTAAATGTTCAATATGTTCTCCAATAATAAGGGCATAACTATGGTGGAATCCCTGATTGCTATTTTATTAACGGCGATCGCGATTGTTGCGCTTATGCCCATGCAGGACAATGCCATAAAAACGATGTCCCGCTCTGATTATATGGGCAGGGCGGAAGGCATAATGCAATCGGAGCTGGAATCCCAGGAAAATCAAATCATGAATTCCCCTGTTGCTACCGCGTTTAATACTGTTTGTATTGTGGGGATTGTCAATAAGCCACCAGTTACCGTAAGCGGGTTGGCAGGAGTTACCGGAGATGTCACTTTCAATATTAAAACGACAACAACTCTTCCGACAGCTAATTCCTGTATGGTCAATGTAAACGTCACCTGGACGGGAAATGCAACCGGCATTAAAAGCAGTGTAATAGCCTCGCGTCTAATAATTTAAATTGGCAGTGATTAAGATGAGAAAAAACGGTTTTACCCTTATAGAAGTGATTATAGCGATGACTGTCGGGGCAATAATCATGATTGCTGTTTATGGATACATGGTAATGAGCCAGAAAAATTCGGCCAACATGGATCGTAGAATTGTAACTCAACAGGATACCCGAACGGTTCTGGATTTGATGGCCGGGGAAATCCGCATGACTTCTTATAATCCCAGGTACAATATCAGTACATGGAATAACCCCTCTCCGCTTGCTTGCATGCCTAGTTTAGCGGCTGCCCCGGCATCTTACAAAGGAATTAAAATAGCTGCTGCCAATAATATTGCTGTGGCCATGGATATAAGTGGTCCGAATAATGTTCCAAGTGGCGTTATCGGTGATGCCGCCAATGAATATATAGTTTATTCCTATGATGGTGCATCTACTCTTACCCGAAGCGTCAATTGTGTCGGCGCGGCTATCTTAGGCGGCACCGCTCCGTTTTCCAATGTTCGCAATGCAGTGGCGGGAGTTAATTTATTCCGTTATTTTGATGCCAGCAATAACGAAATTACTGCTACTGTAATTAATAATCCTGCCAGCACCGTAAACGGAATTCGGGCGATACGAAGAATTTTAATAACACTTGTCACCGATACTGCCGACATTAATCTTAATACAAAACAGCCCAAAAGAATGGTTTATTCCACAAGTGTAATAGTGAGGAATCATGTACTTAGCCCTTAAAATATTTAATTATCAGAAGTCGGAAAAAGGTTTTGTTCTGATTGCAGCGATCATGGCCGTGATGATCATGCTGGCGGTAAGTTTTTTCATCTTAACCACGTCAACTCAGGATATTCGAATAAGCGCCCGATTGGTCGGGGAACGAAAGGCCCTGTCGGCGGCGGAAGCCGGCGCCATGGCCGTATACGCATCGGCGGTTGATTTACCTACAATGGCTGCTAATAATTCTAATACGCCCATACTGGTTGACCCAATAAATGATCCTTCTACCAGTTATATAGTCCACACTACTCTGAACACCACCATACCACCAATACAAACTCCGGGTTACACTGGAGGATATGGGTCACCAGTTTACAGCAATATTATTACCGGCACGGACTCAAATTACGGCTCATCGGCAAGTATTGATATCGGGTTGTCACCACCACCGCTTCCGAGTGATACTACTTATGGGAACATGGGAGCAGGTGGAGGATGATCCGGTCAGGGATAAAATGTAAACAGCGATTAACCGTTTTGTTTAATCAGGGAGGAGAACTTATGTGGAACAAAAAATACTTTATAATTTTTATAATTATAATAAACGTTATTACAATTGTTTTTACAGCAACCGGTGCATTTGCCGCACTCGAAACCTGTACGGTCGACACTGTTCCTGCCTGCACCTGTTATGACGGCGAGGCCCCTCCCTGCCCGGCAGGTGATGAACAACTGACCCTTATCAACACGCTTCCCGATGCTCTTATTCTTTTGGATTTATCCGGCAGTATGGCTCAGACTCCCGCGGGAGATGCTACCTACTTCTATGGAAGCGATACATCGTGTGTCGCCAATACAACACTTTGCAATAATCCAAACGATACTTACTATGTTTACAGCTCAGATAACACCTGCACTCCGGATACTGTGAATTGTCCCGGTTCGAACGACACTACCCATACCTATATTTATGGACATGATGCAACCTGTACCGCAAACACCACAGCCGGTACTTGTGTCGGCACCGGCAGCGGCACTTATATTTATGCCGCTGATAACTCCTGTACCGCAAACGCCACAGCCGGTGCTTGTGTCGGCGCTCCTACCAGCACTTATAAGTATGCTCATGATACATCATGCACAACTAATACAACCTATTGCAAGAACAGCTATAGCGATTGTTCGGGGGGGTTCTGCAGTGGCTCTAGTCATTCCAGTTGTTCTATTAACTGTAGTAATAGTAGTGGTAATTATGGTTACTGCAGCGGCGGGTTCTGCGGTACTTCGAAAACCGGTTGTTCTACTAACTGTAGTAATAGTAGTGGTAAATATGGTTACTGCAGCGGCGGGTTCTGCGGTACTTCGAAAACCGGTTGTAATATTGATTGCAATTGCAATGGCGGCATGTGTCATAATTCCAAGACTAATTGCACTAACCAATGCTACACCAACCATTGTACTAATGGTTTCTGTTCTGATACTGCTCAAGCCGACTGTCAAACGGATTGCAGCAAGCTCGCCATCGCCAAAAGGTCGCTCTTTAATATTTTAGATGACGACAACAGCGGCATCATTGACGTCAATGACGCCGCAAGTTTGGGCATCAGAATCGGCTATATGCGCTTTTACAATTGCTCGGGTGATGAGAGCAGCCTTAGTTATACCAGCGGCTGTAATACGCTGGTGGACATAATCAGCGATCTTGGTTCTACCGGTCAAACGTCTTACCAATTAACATATTGCGGAGATTCCACCAGTTGCGTTTCGACGGTTACCAGTTGCACAACAGGCAATTGTATCGCCGGCGAGAAAGCCACCGGCGGTACAGTGCTGGCTTCAGCTTTAAAAGAGGCTAAGTTATATCTGGATGCTCATAAAGCCGCAGACCCTTACAAATCCTGCCGGGCAAAATTTGTTATTGTAATGACGGATGGAGCTGATACCTATGCCTGCAGCGGTAACGGACAGGAATGCCAGTCGAAACAATATGCACGCCGGAGAGAAGTAGTGGCCGCGACAAAACAGTTAGCCGATGCCGGTTATAAAGTATTTGTCGTCGGTTTCGGCTCCGGAATGCCGGCTTATTTGCAAAATACTCTTAACTGGATGGCTTACTATGGTGGAGAAGACTCTCCTGCCAGCAACTCCGGGAGCAAAACAGCCTATAATATTCCTTCCGGAGGCTGCAATTTAACATCAAGTCCGGCTAATTGCTTTCCGTTATTAGGGACGACTACGACCCGGATTACCAGCTGCCAGACAGACTCATCCACAATAACGACATCGGATTGTGGAAGTTCCACTTCCGGTTTTGAAGCAACATATGACGATCCGGGTTATCTTAATCTTTCCGGTTACGCTTTTATCGCGACTAGTGCGGATGACTTGACACAGGCTCTGAAAAATGCGTTTAACACAATCAAGGAGGCAACATATTCCTTCACTCAGGCTTCCGTTCAGGCTGCACGGACAAAAGATGAAAATTTCATCTACGAGGCCAGCTATGAGCCGCTCAATGGCGATCCCTTCTGGATTGGTCATTTAAAACGATATAGTATAAATAACGACGGTACAGTTCATGCCGCGAGTGATTGGGATGCGGGGGCAATTTTACAGGCCTTGGCAGAAGATGGTGTAAATAGTCCGAGAAAGATATACACAACAGATGGTACGTCAAGTGCCCTAAAAACGTTTACATTTGGTAATTTATCAAATGCAATCCTTGGCGTTACAACAGATACCAAAAGAACAAACCTTATAAAATTTATTCGTATGGGTGATTATAACTACCCCACGGGTAACGAATTCAAAAATTGTAAATTAGGCGATATACTCCATACTTCGCCGATGTCCATACCCTCGCCTAATCAAAACTTCCGTGATTACCTGGATCCAAGCAACGTCTTTGCTACTTTTCAGGCAAATCACCAAAGAAGCTCCGCTGCCGGGAACCGGCTTATCATTGTCGGCGCCAATGACGGCCAACTGCACGCATTCAAAGCAGGAGAGGCGGCAAGCGGCGGCGGGGCAGAAGTATGGAGCTTTATTCCTCCCAATCTGGTTCCCCGACTTTCCTATATGACCCATAGCTCTCATCCGGCCACACAGACGAATCATACGTATTTTGTTGATGGACCGCTGAGCGCCGCGGATGTTTGGCTGGGAACAGGAAATCTGGGATCAGCTAAGTCAGTTGGTGACTGGCACACACTCCTGGTGATGAGTGAAGGGCGAGGTGGAGTCTTGAATCTCTGGAGTTCATCCACAGCATGCGATTCCGGCTATAGTTCGACCTATGTTTCACCCTATACCAATTATTGCGGTTATTATGCGCTCGATATTACGGAGGATACTCCATCGCCTCCATCTCCTCCGCCTTCCAAAATACCTCCGGTTTTTAAATGGCGGTTAGGGGGCGCGAGCGGCTTGGCAAGTAATTCCATTAATCAACCGCAGTATCTTGGCCAGCCCTGGAGCAAAATGTTTATGGGCCGGATCAGGATTTACGATCATATGGATACTTCTACTACGCCGGCGACGCCGATACAGGTGGAAAAATGGGTGGGGTTGATCGGAGGAGGTTATTCCGGTTCCAATTGTGCAGGCACGGGAACCTGTGCCACAGCGGGAAAGGGATTTTATGTGGTCGATTTAAATACCGGGGCCATCAAATGGAGCTATACGCACGCCAACAACGGAAGTATGGATTATGATCTTCCTGCCGGTCCGACTGCATTGGATTACGACAGTGACGGTTTACTCGATACGGCATACGTCGGTGATACGGGAGGCAATGTCTGGCGATTCAAATTTTGTTTAAATAGCAGTGGCGCAACTTGCGGATCTTCCCTGTCGACCGATTGGAAGGGCAATTTGTTGTTTGCTAAGCCTTCTACCACTCTTGGCATATACACGGCGGCTTCCCTCTCCACTGATTCATCTCAAAATCTTTGGGTATATTTTGGCACCGGAGACAAAACAAATCCCCAGGCCACTACTCTTCACGACAGGATTTATGCTGTTAAAGATAGTGATCCAACCAGAACTTATCAGCTCAGTGACTTGACGGATATTACTTCAGGAACATATACCGACTCATCCAGTGGGCATGGATGGTATATTACTCTTCCCGGTGCCGGAGAGAAATTAATGGCCGCACCTGTTGTCTATGATAAAAAAGTTTATTTTACAACATATACGCCGAACACCACAGATCCCTGCAACCAAAATGGCATAGCCAAATTGTATGTCGTCGATTATATAACCGGAGCAGGGCTGCTTGCTGGCGGAATGACCGATAGTAACGGAAATCCGATAACTACCGGCGGTACTACGGGAACTAATTTCAGTACTGCCGGCGGAGGCGTCAGGTGGGAGAACCTTGGCGGGGGCACCCCTTCCGGCGCGGTTGTTTCCGTCAATCCTTACGGTGGTCTCTACGATATTTATGTTTCCACAAGTGCACCTCTCGTGGATAGTCAAGGTAACATTATTATTGATGCTCCAAAAACAAATAAAGCATCCGATCCCAGTCCACTTGAGACGCCAACTAAGAGTCCGATTTACTGGCATGACTTGCGTGTACAATAGATTGCGGAGGGAAGAGATATAAAACAAAATTTCTTGACATAAAGCTGATATCTTTATAAAGCTTCGTGCCAAGCTGCTGAAAAGTTCGGCTGTGCAAAAATTATTAATGTTGACTTAATCTGGAAAAGGATTTGCTTATGAGTTCAGAAAAAAAATATTGCGCGATATGCGCCTGGCGCGGCAATTGTCAAAAACGTTTCAGTGTTTCCACGGATGCGCAGGGGCTTGTTCATTGTCCGGATTACTCCCGCGATCTGTCTATTAAAGATCAGGATATCGACGCGGCGGTTAAAAAAGATCAACAGGCTTAACAAGAATATAATAGTTCAACTTGCAGTGACAAGCAGCAAATGATATTTAAGGCTGCTTGTCATTTTTTTATAAGGTATTTATTTAATCATGAAAAATAAGATTACAAAACTGCTGGAAAACGCTCTAAATATTTCCGTCCAAAAGGGTCAGTTGCCCGAAGTTTCTTTACCCTGCATGGAAGTGGAAGCCCCCGGCAATCCCGAACATGGGGATTACGCCGCCAATGTTGCGTTGATTCTGGCCGCGCAGGCCAAACAAAATCCGCGTAAAATTGCGCAAATAATTCAGGCAAATCTATCCGATCCGGAAAATATTATTGAAAAAACGCAAATAGCCGGTCCGGGTTTCATTAATTTTTTTATTAAAGACAGCATCTGGCATCAAGCCCTCCGGAATATCGATGAACAACAAAAAAAGTACGGCTGCCTTGATATAGGCTGCGGCAAAAAAGTGCAGGTGGAATTTGTGAGCGCCAATCCCACCGGACCTCTGCATATCGGTCATGCCCGCGGCGCGGTTGTCGGCGACGTAATTACTAATTTGCTGACAACAGCCGGATACCGGATTTCCAAAGAATATTACATCAATGATGCCGGCAATCAGATGAATAATTTAGGTAAATCTGTCCTGCTGCGTTACCGGGAATTGTCGGGCGAGAAAATCGAATTTCCTGAAACCTGTTATCGCGGCGATTATATCAAAGATATTGCCGGTGAAATTATTAAAAGGGAAGGGGATAAATATCTCCATTCCAACGAAGAAGAAACTATCAGCTATTTTACCTCCATTGCCGGGCAAGCTATCCTGGAAGAAATTAAAGTTGATTTAAGGGATTTTGGCGTTGTCTTTGATGAATATTTCAGCGAAAAGGAATTGTATAAAAATAACGGCGTGACTAAACTTCTGGATAAATTGCAAAAGCAGGGGTTTATTTATTCCGATGGCGAAACCTTGTGGTTTAAAACAACCGCTTTTGGCGATGAAAAAGACAGGGTTGTTGTCCGCAAAAACGGCGAACCGACTTATTTTGCCGCCGACATAGCCTATCATCTAAATAAATTTTCCCGTGGTTTTGAGATGATTATTGACATCTGGGGCGCGGATCACCACGGCTATATGCCGCGTCTCTGGGCGGGAATTCAAGCTCTGGGCTACGATAAAAACGCTTTAAAAATCATTCTGGTGCAACTGGTAAATTTACTCCGGGGTGGAGTTCCCGTGGCCATGTCCACGCGTTCCGGTGAATTTGTGACTTTACGGGAAGTCCTCGATGAAGTAGGCAAAGACGCCGCCCGCTATAATTTTCTCATGCGCCGTTCCGATAGCCATTTGGATTTTGATCTGGAATTAGCTAAAAAGCAATCCAGTGAAAATCCGGTTTATTATGTGCAGTATGCCCATGCGCGGATTTGCAGCATTGTAAGAATGGCGCACGAACGCGGCATTGCCCTGCCGGTTTACGCTGATTGCGACCTTTCTGTTTTGAATGAACCGGAAGAAAAAACTTTGATCAAATTGCTGGTGCGTTATCCGGAAACCATTTACGGCGCCGCCAAATCTTTAGAACCGCACCGCATCACTTTTTATCTGAATGAATTAGCCGGAATTTTTCATAGCTATTATAATAAGAATAAGGTAATTTCAGAAAATGATCAGCTAACTGCGGCGAGGATGTTCCTGATAAAGGCAATCAGAATTGTTTTACAAAATGCTTTGGAAATTCTAGGTGTGAGCGCGCCGGAAAAGATGTAAATAATAATCCTAAAGTAGAATAAATGAAGTCCGGAAACATTAAGAACTTTGAATTAAAAGTAGGGAAAGCGGGATTAATCATCATCGTTGTCGGAATGGCCGTTCTTTTATGCACGGCTTTTTTGTTTGGTGTTGATGTTGGAAAAAATATTGATACTTATCCGGATAAAATTGCCGCGCTTCCCCAAAAAGTATTGGCGTTGTTTTGGCGGCCGGCTAATATCAGGGCTGCCCAAAGCGCACCGGATAATAAAAACGGGCCAAGTCAACCTCAAACCCAGGAAAATATGGATCTGACATTTTATAATGCCTTGACCAGTAAAGAAGGTATTCTAAAAGAACAGCCAGTCCCGGAAAAACAGCCGGTATTTTTACCGCCCCAAAATGGGGAAGAAACTATCACCGGCAATTTTAATATAGACGCTCAAAACCCGTCAGCGCCGGCAAATGAGAAAACTAAGGAGAAGGGCGATATTAAAGCAAAAGAAATTGCGCCGTCTCTTGCTTCCAACAAACATAAATTCATAATTCAAGTTGCTTCTTTGAAGGATAAAACCAAAGCAAATAAAATGAATAAAAAAATATCATCATTAGGTTTTATCTCCCAAGTGATTAAAGTTGATGTTAAAGGGAAGGGAGTTTTGTTTCGAGTGGTTGTTTCCGGTTTTGAAGATAAGGTTCAAGCAGATGAAGCCGCGCAAAAAATCACCAAGAAAACAGGAACAGATTGCATTATCAAAAGCGTTGACAGCGAAGCAAAGAAAAACTAAAAAATATCTCAGGTTATGGTTATTTAATTATGTTCGAAAATCTGTCTGAAAAACTGGAAAATATTTTCAAGAAACTAAAAGGCCGCGGAATTTTAAACGAGGAGAATGTCAATGCATCGCTCAAAGAAATCCGCATGGCGCTCTTGGAAGCCGATGTTAATTTCAAAGTAGCTAAAGATTTTATCGAAGATATCCGGATGCGGGCAATCGGTAAAGAAGTTCTCGACAGCATTACTCCAGGCCAGCAAATAGTAAAAATTGTTCATGACCGCCTGGTCGATCTTATGGGAGGGGTTAGCGCAAACATTAAGTTCGGCGCCCGGATTCCTGCCCCGATCATGCTTGTCGGTTTACAGGGCTGTGGAAAAACAACAACTGCCGCAAAGCTGGCCCTCTTGTTGTCAAAAGAACAAAAAAAGGTTTACCTTGTATCGGCGGACGTTTACCGGCCTGCCGCCATGGAGCAATTAGCCGTGCTGGGAAAGCAGATTAACGCGGGTGTCTTTGAAGCGAATGGTTTAAAAGATCCTGTGGAAATTTGTGTTCAGGCGGTAGAACAGGCCAAAAGAAATGGTTATGAAGTAATCATTATTGATACTGCGGGAAGGTTGCACATCGATGACCTCTTGATGGAAGAACTCAAAAAAATTAAAGAAAAGGTCAACCCGGCGGAAATTATTTATGTCGCCGATGCGATGACGGGACAGGATGCCGTCAATGTCGGCAGTAAATTCAATGAAATTATTGGTATCGATGGCGTTATTATGACGAAAATGGATGGTGATGCGCGGGGCGGCGCTGCGCTATCCCTCAAATCAGTCATTGGAAAACCTATAAAGTTTGTGGGCATAGGCGAAAAAATCGAAAACCTCGAAGTATTTCATCCGGAAAGAATGGCCTCTCGCATTCTGGGAATGGGCGATATCCTGACTTTGGTGGAAAAAGCACAAGCTAATATTGATGAAAAGACAGCGATTCAACTGGAAAAAAGTATCAGGAAAAATAATTTTTCACTGGAAGATTTCCGTAANNGGCTTGGGCAAAATGAAAGCGCTTAAAGATATGGAGCCTGATGATAAGGAATTGACTAGAGTGACCGCGATCATTGATTCTATGACAAAAGAAGAGCGCTATAACTATCTGATTATTGATGGCCGCAGGCGCAAAAGAATCGCCTTGGGCAGCGGAACATCCGTTCAAGACGTTAACCGTTTATTGAAAAATTATACGGAAATTAAGAAAATGATGAAAAAATTTAATCAAAAAGACGGCATTAAATCGCTGATGCGGAATTTTCCCTTTTAAAATAGAAAAAACTGTGATAAAAAATTTCTTGTAAAATAATTATCATTTTAAGGAGGTATTATTTAAGATCAATGGCTGTTAAAATTAGACTAACTCGTATAGGTGCGAGAAGCAAACCTTTTTATCGTATTGTGGCAGCGGATACCGATTTTCCCCGGGATGGGAAGTTCTTGGAAATTTTAGGTAATTACGATCCGAAAAAAAATCCAGCAGAAATTATAGTTAAAGAAGCACGTGTACGTGACTGGTTGGCTAAGGGCGCAAAAGCAACTCTGACGGTAGCTAATTTGCTGAAAACAAAAGGTATTGAAGCCAGAATCAAATAAGACAGCTTTGTGGTTTTGATCATTTTATAGGGCAGGATAACGGAATTTTTTATGTCCACGTATCGTTTAGGCGTTGAAATTACAATTGATAAAATGATTTCTAAAAAATTAATCAAAATCAGTGGAGGTTATGGCGATGAAGGAGTTGATCAAGTATATAGCTCAGGCTTTGGTAGATATTCCGGATAAGGTTGAAGTAACTGAAATCATCGGCGAACAAACATCTGTGATTGAATTGCGTGTGGCAAAAGAAGATTTGGGGAAAGTAATTGGAAAACAGGGCAGAACTGCCAAGGCTATCCGTATGATTTTAAGCGCCGCTTCGGCGAAGATGCATAAACGGGCAGTTTTAGAAATTATTGAATAGGCAGAAAATGGATCTCTTTGCAATTGGGGAGATTGTAAAAACTCGCGGTCTCCGGGGTTGTCTGAAAGTTTTATGTTATGTGGAGACAAATAATACTTTTGCCGAACTTAAGTTTGTTTATATTGAAATAAGTTCAGGGCAAAAAAATCGTTTTGGCCTCAGAAAAATTGATGTATCCGGTAAAATTCTATTTCTCGAACTGGAAGGCATACCTAATGTGGAATCAGCACAGGCATTAGTTGGCTGTAAAGTTTTTTTGCCGGAAGATATGCAAGAAAAACTGCCGGAGGGAGAATATTACTGGCGGGATATTATCGGACTTGATGTTTACAATGAAGACGATAAATATATCGGCAAAATAGAATCAGTTTTCCCCACAGGCAGCAATGATGTTTATGTCTGCAAGGGAGAAGAAAGAGAGATACTTCTTCCTGCTATTGCCGATGTAATCCGGAAGATAGACGTAAATCGCCGTGTTATGATAATAAGATTGCTGGAAGGGCTGTGAAAAGTGATTAAATTTGACGTCCTTTCCATTTTTCCCGAAATGTTTTCGTCTCCTCTCAATTTCAGCCTGCTAAAAAAAGCTCAAGAAAAAGGTCTTTTAAATATTTGTCTGCACGATATACGCAATTGGGCGAATGATAAGCATAAGATGACTGATGACGCTCCTTACGGCGGCGGCTGCGGGATGGTCATGAAAGTAGAACCCGTGGAAAAGGCGCTGGCAGCGATCAGGAGCCCTGAAGATGATTCCCTGGTAGTGCTGATGACACCGCAGGGAGAAACTTTTAATCAGAAAATTGCGGCCCAGCTGGCAGAAAAAAAACAGATAATCATTATTTGCGGCCGTTATGAAGGCGTGGATGAAAGGATAAGGGAACATTTAGTTGATCGGGAAATATCCATCGGTGATTATATTTTAACCGGAGGCGATCTGGCCGCTTTAGTTTTAATTGATGCTGTTTCCCGGCTTATTCCTGATGTTTTGGGAAATCCTGAATCAACTCTTGGTGAATCTTTTTCTCATAACCTTTTGGAATATCCTCAATATACGAGGCCTGCGGAATATAAGGGTTGGATGGTGCCGGATGTTTTACTTTCCGGAAACCATGCGCAGATTGAACTCTGGCACAGGCGCGAATCGCTTAAGAGGACATATCAACGCCGGCCGGATTTGCTGAAAAAAATCAAACTTTCGGCCGAAGATAAAAAAAATCTGGAGAAAATTAAGCTGGAAGATATATAAAGTCTTGATTTTGAGAAGTTTATGATGTAGTTAAGGCAAATTTTTCAATGACACTCACTGAAGGTATATAAAATACGGAAAAGCGTTAATGCTTTACATAGTTCTTTTACATTATCCGGTGTATAATAAAGAAGGTAAGATCGTAACTACAGCCATTGCCAATATGGATATTCACGATATTGCCAGACTTGCCAAAACATATGGAGTACAAGGATTTTATATAGTCAATCCTATATTGGAACAACGGAATTTGGCACAAGAAATTATCAGTCATTGGCGGGAAGGTTACGGAGCACATTTTAATAAATTTAGGCAAACCGCTTTTGAATTAATACGGATAAAGGAAAGCTTGCCGGACGTATTATCTGATATTGCCCAGGAATCAGGATATGTGCCGCAAACTATTGTTACCGGTGCTAATTTTGAAGGTGATCTTTTAAAATTTACTGAACTGAGGGAGATGCTGAAAAACAGCAATTTAACTTATTTTCTTATTTTCGGCACAGGATCGGGTATTGCTGCTGATGTAGTAAACATGGCAGATTACCGGTTAGAACCGATAAGAGGTCAAGGCAATTATAATCACCTTGCGGTGCGATCGGCAGTGGCGATTGTCTTAGATCGAGTCATGAGCGTTTAAAGTGTATTATAATATTATGCGAGGATTGCAGGAGGAAATATAAATGAATGTTATAGAAATGATTGAAAAAGAATACATGAGAGGGGATATTCCCGGTTTCAAAACTGGTGATACGGTAAAGGTGCATGTGCGCATCATTGAAGGCCAAAAGCAGAGAATTCAAGCTTTTGAAGGAGTTGTAATCCGTAAAAGACGCGGTAATAGCCGGGCCAATTTTACAGTGAGAAAAATTTCTTACGGTGTTGGTGTAGAAAGGACATTTCCTTTGCATTCACCGATTATTGACCAGATTGAAGTCGTTAGCAAAGGAAAGGTGCGCAGATCACGTCTCTATTATTTGAGAAACCTTAGAGGCAAAAAAGCAAGGATTAAAGAAGCAACAAAACAATAATAAATATTTGTATTAAATTCAAACTAGTTTAGTTTGAATTTCTGGCTTGGAATAGCCGACTTGCAGAAACGGTAAGGAATTATTTCTTTATTTTTTCAATCCCGCGACTTGGAATCCCCCAACTCCAGCAGTGGGAAAAATGCGCCGTACCCCGCGGGAGGTCGCGTTATCCTGTGCTTCGCGGGATGAATTCAACTTACAAATATTACGGCACTTCGCTTGTAATATTTGAGTTTCATTCATTCTACTTGCAAGCTTCAGAGCACTTTGTTTCTGAAGGTTTGGTCTCATTATTATTGGGAGCCTCCGGCTCCTGCCAGAGGTGGCTCCGCTGGACACTTTTGAAAAAATTGCCTATCAAGAAGGATACCAGTTCATTGCTGGCATTGATGAAGCGGGCAGGGGGCCGCTGGCCGGACCAGTTGTGGCCGCAGCCGTAATTTTTCCGCCTGATTATGTAAATACTGAAATCAACGATTCCAAACAACTTTCAACCCGCAAAAGAGAAGAACTCTACGAAATAATTAAAAGTGACGCTGTTGCGATTGGCATGGGAGTTGTTGATTCTGATGTAATTGATCGACTTAATATCCTGAGGGCAACTCTTCAGGCTATGCGCGAAGCAGTTCTGGAACTTTCCACTTCCCCCGATTTTCTCTTAATAGACGGTCTTCATTGTATTCCTCTCCTCACTCCGCAAAAACCATTGGTAAAAGGGGACTCTCGCAGCATTTCTATCGCCGCGGCATCAATTATTGCCAAAGTATCCCGCGACCGGATTATGGAAATGTATCATCGCCAATTTCCTCAATACAATTTCCGGCAAAACAAAGGTTATGGAACTAAAGAACACTGCAGCGCTATTAAACAATTCGGCATGTGTAAAATTCATCGTAAATCATTTCATGTCAAAAATTTAAACCAGATCACTCTTGAATTCACCATTTAAAATGAAAGATACGGCGAAAATTACTACTGGAAAAGAAGGTGAGAAAATCGCTGCCGCTTTTCTAAAAAAAAACGGTTACCGGATAAGCGAAATCAATTTTCGTTGCGTTTTGGGAGAGATAGACATTATCGCGCGAGATAAAGGCGAACTTGTTTTTATTGAAGTTAAGACCAGAAAATCCGGAGAATTGGGCTATCCGGAACAAGCTGTGGGAATAAAAAAGCAAAAGAAAATGTCCCAGTTGGCATTATGGTATTTGCAGAAAAAAAATATAACCGATGCCGGCGCACGATTCGATGTAGTGGCTATAACAATGTTACCTTCCGGAAACGAAATCAAACTAATAAAAAATGCATTCGACTTTATTTCATGAGACTCGCTGACTATAGGAAGCGTTAGTCGTAATGAGTCTTAAACTTCAAAAGCAAAGCGCATTGAAGTTTTTTAGACGAATTATCCAATAGCTAAACGCTATTGGAAATTATCCCAGGAGCGAAGCGACGCGGGACTATCCCACGTCGAGAATTTTAGCCAGTATGGCGAAAAATTCCTTTAGAAACGGAATCAGTTTTTAAAATGACTTAATGCCGGCTTACCGATCGGATAAACATTAAAACCAATGGCAAAACATTTTTTATGGTCGATAATATTACGGCCATCGAAAAGAAAAGCTGGTTTGACCATAGAGCTGTATATTTTTTGGAAATCCAGCTTTTGGTATAAATCCCAATCGGTAAGTATGACCAGAGCGTGGCATCCGGCGGCGGCTCGGTAAGGGTCTTCGATATATTTTACAGTTCCTTTGATACCTGCAAGATCGATAGCCGCATTTTTTAGCGCCTTGGGGTCGGAGATAATTACTTCAGCGTGTTCCGCGAGTAGTTTTTGTGAAATATAAATTGCCGGGCTTTCTCTGGTATCGCCGGTATCAGCTTTAAAAGAAAAACCCAGGATACAGATTTTTTTCCCTGCTAATGTACTGAACATGCTGTTGAGAATATTCGCCATAAAACGTTCTTGCTGGTATTCATTGATTTTGACGACGCTTTCCCAATAAGCGGCAACTTCCTGCAAACCATAGTAGCTGCAAAGATAAACAAGGTTTAAAATATCTTTTTTGAAGCATGATCCGCCAAAACCAATGCCCGCCTTAAGGAACTTGTCGCCAATTCGGCTATCCATTCCCACTGCTTTGGCTACTTCGGAAATATCAGCATCGGTTTTTTCACACAGAGCGGAGATAGAATTAATGGATGACACCCGCTGAGCCAAAAAAGCGTTAGCAACTAATTTGGATAGTTCACTGCTCCAGATATTGGAAGTGATTATTTTTTCCAAGGGAACCCACCGCGCGTAAATTCCGATCAATTCCGCGCGGGCTTTCAATCCGCTTTTTGTTTCGTGAGAACCGATTAGAACGCGGTCAGGGTTTTCCAGATCACTAACGGCCGTGCCTTCCGCCATAAATTCCGGATTAGAAAGAACATCAAATTTAATCTTGCCTTTTGCTGAAGCTAGAATTTTTTCCATAGCCAGAGCCGTTTTTACAGGCAGGGTGCTTTTTTCGATTACGATTTTTGATGATCGGGAATGTTTCATAATTTGCCGTGCCGTTTTTTCCCAGTACTGTAAATCTGCTGCCATATCGGCGCCGGCGCCGTAAGTTTTAGTAGGCGTATTGACGCTGACAAAAATGATGTCATTTTCTTTTATTTGATTTTCAATATCTTTGGCAAAAAATAGATTTTTACCGCGTGTTTTTTTAACAATTTTATCGAGTCCCGGTTCATAAACTGGAAGATCTTCTGAATTCCAGGCGTCAATGCGATTAGGATTGGTATCCACTACGGTGATTCGGCAATCAGGACATTTGTAGGCGATTATGGCCATGGAAGGGCCGCCGACATAACCGGCTCCGATACAAAGAATTTTTTTCTTAAATTTCATTTTGTTTTGGATTGCCTCCGCTATTTATGAGAGTTTTAGAACTTCACGAAAATATCTGATTGTGCTTATTAAGCCTTCTTCTAAATCTATTTTGGGGCTCCAGCCAATTTTCTCTTTGGCGAGAGTTATATCCGGCTTGCGTTGAGCAGGGTCGTCAGACGGTAAGGGCTGAAATTCGATCTTGGAGCTACTTTTTGTTAATTTAATGATTATTTGTGCCAATTGCAGAATGGTGAATTCTCCGGGGTTGCCGATATTGACGGGACCATAAAATTCATCGATCGAGTTCATCATCAGGATTAACCCTTCAATCAGATCATCTGAGTAACAAAACGATCTGGTATGCGTACCGTCTCCATAAATTGTAATCTTTTTATCTTGCAGGGCTTGAATGATGAAATTGCTTACCACACGGCCATCATTGATCGCCATGCGTGGACCGTAGGTATTAAAAATTCTGACTATTTTTGTATTGACGGAATTTTGGCGCCGGTAGTCCATCATCAGGCATTCGGCAGCTCTTTTTCCTTCGTCATAACAACTACGAATTCCAATGGGATTAACTTTGCCCCAATAGGATTCATTTTGCGGATTTACTTCAGGATCGCCGTAAATTTCCGATGTGGAAGCCTGAAGCACTTTTGCTTTTGTCCTTTTGGCAATACCTAAAACGTTTATCACTCCCATGACATTCGTTTTAATGGTTTTAATCGGATTGAACTGATAATGTACCGGTGAAGCCGGACAAGCCAGATTGTATATTTCATCGACCTCCAGATAGATCGGATTAATAATGTCATGACGAATTAATTCAAAATGAGGAGCGCCCAAAAGATGGGTAATATTTTCTTTGTTGCCGGTAAAAAAATTATCCAGACAAATGATNNAACCTGAAACACCCTGAAGATGTCAACTATAAAAATATCTTATAAACACCACACCAATAAATTACTAAATAAATCAAAGTTTGAACAAATACAATTTATCATATATTTCTTGAACTGTTTCATGCACTATGATAACGAAATTGCATCATTCAATAGTCTATTTTTTTATTTGGCAAAATGATTTGAGGGAGATAAGTATGGGTTCAGATTCCATAGCAACAGAAGATAAAGATATTCATGATTTGACGGATGTGTACGAAGAACCAAACAGTGTAAATAATCAGGAAGTTATTGTGGTTGATGGCCGTGGTTATGAAAATAGCACTGGAAATAAAAGTGAGATACACGCTCTCGTGGATGTGATCGAAGATACTCAAACGGCAAATAATCTCAATGAAGAAATTATAAAACGGGCAACCGAAATCGCCGAAAGAATTGCCCGGGAAATAATCCCGGAAATTGCTGAAAGAGTCATTAAAGAAGAAATTGAAAAACTAAAGAAAATGAGCAGCAACGAGTAAAAAAAGAGGAGAAACCTTGAAGATTTGTAATTTTCATCTATATTTATTGATTATCATGAGCTTAATTATAAGCGGATGTTCCACCAAGTTACCGTATGTATTGAACCCTAATTATGATCAGAATTCGACAAGAATTATTGCCTTGCTTCCGGTAGAAAATAAAACTGTTGATGATGGCAAAACTTCCCAATTATTACGCACCAGACTGTTTGAAGAGCTTTATTTTAAAGGCTATCCCAAGCTGCCATTGGATCTAATCGACAAGAAGCTGGAGTCTTTATATGCCAATGGAACAAAAGGAAGCTCAGCCACCGTTGCCCCCCAAGCATTAAAAGATTTAGTAGGAGCGGATGCAGGGCTGTATTGTACGATAATGGAAGGTCGTAAGCCGGAAAAATTATTTTATGCGCCCATAACCATAGCTATTCGTTGTGAATTGCGCAGCGCCCAGACTGGCGAAATTATTTGGAATGCCCAAGGCGAATCTACCAGCAGAAATTTTGATTTTACTCACGAAGGACTGGAGAGAAAATCCCATGAGGCTTTAGAAGCTGTAATTGAGGAAGTCGTCAATAAAGTAATAAAAACTCTTCCGGATGGCCCGAATTTGCGTGGATAGGAAAATATATCTTCAACTCACCTAAGTGGAATGGCATAAGATAAGAAACAATAATTAGAATTAAGTTAAATAATAGAAATTATTGCAAAAAATAAACTTAATATGAATTTACCAAATTTTTTATCTTTGTTACGAATTATTCTTGTTCCTGTCATCGTAATATTTTTGATTCAAGGGTCGTACGCCAAAGTTTTGATTGTCTTTGTTGTTGCTGGTTTAACTGATGCTTTGGACGGCGCCTTGGCACGCTTGTTAAACAAACAAACTAAATTGGGTTCTTTTTTAGATCCTTTAGCAGATAAAATACTTTTATCCACAAGCTTTATCGCCTTAGCCATTTTTAGTTTAATTCCCAGTTGGCTTGCAGTAATTGTTATCAGCAGAGATTTTTTAATTTTACTCGGGATAATGATCCTATCCATGATGTCTGTAACCTATGAAATTAAACCGATATTCGTCAGCAAAGTTACAACTACTCTGCAAATTGCGACGGTTTTTTTTGCCTTACTTTTAAAAACTGTTACTTATGATATAATAAGCTACAATTGGATTATAGTTCTTTCCTGGTTAACGGCATCATTTACTATTATTTCAGGATTAATTTACATAATTAAGGGGATAAAATTTATCAATCGAACCGCCTAAAAATAGGCTAATAAATAAGATATTTAGCTTGACACTACGGCGTTTTACTGCTAATTGAGCAAAACTTAAAAAAGCTAAAAAAGCTTAATTATTTGTAGGCAAGTAGCTCAGGGGGAGAGCGCCATCCTGACGCGGTGGATGTCCAGGGTTCAAATCCCTGCTTGCCTACCATTTTTTGATATAATAGTATGTCACAAGTGTAAATACTTTAAGGGCATCAGCAAAATAGTGATGCCCTTTTAAAATGAATTTTAATCAATTGCTTTGGTAGTTTTATTTAATAAAATTATGGATATAAAAATTATTTTCCCTGACAATAAAGAACTGTCTTTTAAAGCGGGTATTACTGCCGGTGAAGCCATCGGAGCCTGGAAAAATGAAGCATTGGCTTATACCATAGCAGTTAAAATCAATCGAGTAGCTGTAGATTTGAGCTATATCCTGAAGGAAGATTCCACGCTCAATTTAATCGACATATCCTCCAATGATGGTTTGGCTATCTTGCGACACAGCATATCTCATGTGATGGCTCAGGCTGTTCAGGAAGTTTTTAGGGGCGCTAAAGTAAGCATCGGTCCTTCTATTGAAGATGGGTTTTACTACGATTTTGAATATAAAGAACCTTTTACTGTCGATGATTTTCCAAAAATCGAAAACCGCATGAAGGAAATTATAGCTGCTGATTATCCTTTTGTTCGTGAAGATATCTCGCGCGAGGATGCGGTGAATTTATTTGATAAAAGAGGAGAGAATTATAAGGTCGAACTGATTAATGATCTGCCTGAAGATGTAAAAGAGGTCAGTCTTTATAAGCAAGGTAATTATATTGATTTATGTCGCGGACCGCACATACCTTCGACAGGCATGATTAAAGCCTTCAAGCTTTTGAGCGTCGCGGGCGCGTACTGGCGTGGCAGCGAAAAAAATAAAATGTTGCAGCGCCTTTACGGTACCGGATTTGCCAATGAAAACGAACTAGCTGATTATTTAAATTTACTGGAAGAGGCGAAAAAAAGAGACCATCGCCGTTTGGGTAAGGAGCTTGATCTTTTCCAGGTAAATGAAGAGGCTGGGCCAGGTTTGATTATCTTTCATCCCAAGGGTATGATGTTGCGTTACCTTATTGAGGAATGGGAAAGAAAAGAACATTTGAAGCGCGGTTATGATATGGTTATGGGTCCCCAGATTCTCAAAGTTGATCTGTGGAAGAAATCCGGCCATTTTGATCATTATCGCGACAATATGTATTTTACCGAGGTGGATGAACAAGTTTACGGCATCAAGCCAATGAATTGTCTTTCACATATGTTGATCTATAAATCGAAAATCAGAAGTTATCGTGATTTGCCATTGCGATATTTTGAGTTGGGCACAGTCCATCGCCATGAAAAGACAGGAGTTTTGCATGGTTTGATGCGGGTAAGGCAATTTACGCAGGATGACGCGCATATACTTTGCACACCGGAGCAATTAAATTCAGAAATCCGCGCTATTGCAGATTTTGTCAATTATGCCATGGGAATTTTTGGATTTGAGTATGAAGTGGAGTTAAGCACCAGACCGGAAAATTCTATTGGTTCTGATGAAGATTGGGAACTGGCTACTACAGCCTTAGAGGATGCTCTTAAGGATAACAAAATAAGTTATGAAGTGAACGCCGGTGATGGAGCTTTCTATGGACCAAAGATTGATTTTAAATTAAAAGATGCCTTGAAAAGAAAATGGCAGTGTGCAACGATTCAATGCGATTTTACACTGCCGGAAAGATTTGATTTGAATTATATCGGCGCCGATGGAGAAAAACACCGGCCGGTTATGTTGCATCGGGTGATACTTGGCGCTGTAGAACGTTTTATGGGTGTTCTTATCGAGCATTATGCCGGAGCTTTTCCCGTTTGGCTTTCGCCTACACAATGCGTTTTATTGACAGTTACAGATAAACATATACCTTATGCCGAAACAGTTTATAATAAATTGGTTGAATCAGGCATTCGTTGTGAGAAATATTTTGATAATGAGAAGTTAGGTTATAAAATTCGTCAGGCGCAGATGCAGAAAATCCCCTATATGCTGGTCATCGGAGATAAAGAAGTGGAAGCTCTGTCAGTTGCTCCACGGACACGAGAAGGCCAGAATCTGGGGTTGTTACCTGTTGATGAATTTATTGCTTTATTGCGGGAAAGATGCGAGAAAAAACAATGAGGTTAGGTTTTTATTAAACTATATAGCTTCAGGAGGTGACATATAGTAAAGGATTTAAGGATCAATAGAGAAATAAAGTCGGCTACAGTTCGGGTAATCAGTGAAGAGGGAAAGCAACTGGGTGTAATTACATTGGAAGAAGCACTAGCCAATGCAGAAAGCGTCGGTTTGGATTTGGTAGAAGTATCCGCTACCGAACCGCCTGTCTGTAAGATAATGGATTACGGTAAATATCGTTACAAACAGAGCAAAAAACTCCATGATGCCAAAAAGAGCCAGACAATCATTCAAGTTAAGGAAATTAAATTAAAGCCGAAAACAGAAGATCATGATGTGCAGGTTAAGCTTAAACACATTAAAAAGTTTTTGAAAGATAACGATAAAGTAAAAATATCCATGATGTTCAGAGGCCGGGAAATTGCTTTTACCGAGATAGGCCGCAAGCTGATGGATGAGGTAAAAAATGAACTTGTCAATGAATGCATTATTGATCAAGAGCCTAGGCTCGAAGGACGGAACATGGTGATGATAGTTTCACCAAAAAAACAATAAGGAGAAAAANNAAGCGCAGCAAGGCTTTTGCCAGTCACATCCTCACAAAAAAAACGACAAAAAGAAAAAGAACTTACAGAAGATCAGCGATTGTTGATTCGGCAAACCATAAGGCAATTAAGAGACTTATTCCTTATCTATAGGGAATAGGGATGATTATATTCGTTATCAATTAGGAGAAAAGAGAAAATGTCTAGGATAAAGAGGGGCATGAATGCCCGCAAAAAAAGAAGGAAGATATTAAAAATGGCCAAGGGTTTCTTTGGCGCTCGCAGCCGTCTGCTCAGAACAGCTACAGAAGCAGTAAATAAGGCGATGAAGTACGCTTTCCGTGATCGTCGCGCGAGAAAAAGAGAATTTCGTCAACTATGGATTGCGCGCATTAATGCCGCTGCCAGTCTCAACAATATATCTTACAGCCGGTTAATTGACGGCATGAAGAAAACGGGCATTGAATTAGATCGTAAAATACTGGCGGAACTTGCTGTCAATGATCCTCAAGGATTCGCCCAGGTTGTTGAAATGGCTAAAGGCAAGCAGGCGGCATGATTAGTGAGCTTCAACAACTGGAAGAAAGCGCTCTTGCCGAATTAGAGACGGCAAAAACAGAAGATCAATTTCTACTTGTCAGGACAAAATATATTGGTCGCAAAGGGCTTTTAACCGGTCTTTTAAGAAACATTGC
>PLMV01000116.1 GCA_003141615.1 Syntrophaceae bacterium | reverse complement strand
TGCAGCCTCGTGGCACACTTACCGGTTGAAATGTTGCATCAAAAATGGAAATTTAAAAAAAGCGCAGACTCCTGCGTATTTTCCAATTGAAAAGTTTCCGGAACTATCTGCTTTAGGTTTTTATCGGATTAGAATCATTCCGATATTGAGGCCGGTTTCTGCTGTTCTGGGTATTTACCATGAACGGTGAACTGCTTTAGTAAGGTTGTGGAATGAGTGGGTTATTTAGTTCACCTACCTAAGGTTCAGTAACGGGCAGTTGCCAGAATTGAGGATTACCATTCGAATTAGTTGATAACATCATTGACTACAATGATAATAAGGAAAAGATGGAGAAGGAATTTGACGAGCGGCTTTTCTGGGCTCAGCGACCACCGAGAAGCAGGTTTTAAAAAAACAATAAGCCCGTACGACAAGGCAACGGGCTTATTTGTTGAAGAGTTTGCTATTTTCATCTCTATGCTACTTGTTACGAAAATAGTTTATCAAACTAACAGGAAAAATCAAGATATATTTTCAGAAATATTCTCATACCCTGGAAAGCCATAGGGAAAACAATTCATTGCGGACTGAAAGAGAGTATGTTCGTCAAAATCGCTGGATGCTACTGGTAATTATTAATTTTATGCTTGACAAGGCGAAAAAAAGGCGTATTTTTGCACCCAATATAAGGACTTGTTATATCAATACAATCTTTATTAAATCTGTGAAAGGAGGTTAGCCGTTAATGAAAAAGATATTTGCCATTTTTGTCGCTATGCTATTTGTTGCTTCTTTGTCTCTTGCAGTCTTAGGTTGCAAAAAAAAGGAAGAGGCACCAGCAGAAGCTCCTAAAGTTGAAGCACCTGTTGCTCAGCCGGCACCTGCAGCTACTGCAGTACCAGCACCAGCACCTGCTCCCGAAGCTGCACCTGCACCTGCAAAATAATTGCTGTAAAATAAATTTGCAAGACAAAATAGTCGGGCGTTCACTTTTGAAGTGAATGCCCGATTTTTATGTTCTATAAAACCTAATTTTTTTGAAAGAGGAAATCACACAGTTTCATTGATAACGGATTGAAGTCTTGTATATTTGCGAAGGTTGACGCTTTGTTTCTTACAGGAAGCTATCCTTAAAAAAACATTCCTAATCTTAAATATTGATCTTCATTTATCGGCTTAATTCCAATTGATTTACAGCAAAGTAGAATGTATATTAAATTAATAATTATAAAACTAGGAGGGCACTAAATGAACAAATCTGATTTGATCGAAGAAGTGGCTAAGGTTACATGTAGCAAGAAAGAAGCTGGGTTGGCAGTGGATGCAACACTGGCAGCAATCAAGAAAGCACTCAAGAAAGGTAACACTGTTACACTTGTTGGATTTGGAACATTTCGTGTCAGTAAGAGAAAAGCCCGCACAGGCAGGAACCCCCAAACAGGTAAGGCAATTAAAATAGCCGCAAAGAAGGTTCCCGTATTTAAAGCCGGAAAAGGTCTAAAAGACGCAGTTAAATAGACCGACTATTCATCATATTCATTGAGCCGTTTCATGATTAGGTGGGACGGCTTTTTTTATTAGTTCATGATCAATAATTTTCTAATTGAAAAGTTTCCGGAACCATCTGCTTTAGGTTTTTATTGGATTAGAATCATTCCGGTATTGAGGTTGATTATCGCTGTTCTGGGTATTTACCATGAGTTTGGAAATAATTTATGGAATGTTGGGTGCGCCTTTCGGCTCTTACAAAATAATAATAAGCAACTCCAAACGCGATGATTACACCAATTATCAAAGTAACCCAGTTAATTCCTCTTATATTCTTACCCTTTTTAACAGGTCGAGTATGAGGAATCTTGATATCTCGTCTGTTTGTTCTTCTTCTACCCATCTGATCACACGCACTTTATTTTATATACGGTAACTCGGCCACTATGAGTGCTAATCTATTGAAGCAGCTCATCATCAATATCAATTATCAAATCATTATTTCACATCAGATACAAACCCATTATCCCTTACCCAACTATAACCCCTAACACCCCTTCAAACAAAACGGAGGAAACCCTTGTGGAATAAGCAACACAAGAGATCAGACGTGAAAAAGTTTATATTCCGCAGAACATCAATATTTTTTCGCTATTTTTTATTTTCTCCACGCATTAATTTGTCAATCATTTCAGAAGGAGTCATGGAAGTGTTAAATTTATATTCTCCGGCGCGAACGTGATAATTGGATCCTTTGATTATGGCCAAGCTACAAAATAAAAAACTGTTTTTTACCAATCCCGCCTGGTTAAGCATTTTCGTGGCTTCTAAAAAGCTGGAGTCTTTGAGTATATAGACGTGCACCACTGCATCTTTGTGATCATCACGATTCATGAGTTCAGATGAATAATTATTGAGTGCCGCAGAAAATCCGATAATAGCAAAAACAACGCATACAACAAGTATATAGAATATTTTTCTGTTTAATTTTTTCATTATAGTAAAAAAGTCAAAGTATGCTGGAGATGATTAATCTTGGATTTAAAAAAGCGTAGAATCCCGCGTTTATTTAATGCATCTTGTCAACGAATACAATGCTTAGCTGTATACTGAGGCAAACGACACCAGCAAAAAATGCGAGGAGGCTCCATTTGTTTGTTTGGGATAACTTACCTGTCCTCAATAGGATATATCCGATAACGAGATTAGCCAGCGCCCACAGAACATTTATCGTTGGAGAAGATAATCCTTTGCCCGGTGGATGTGCGAATGGAGAGGGGAAAAAGTCACCTGATACCCCGTGGACGAAATGTGGGACAGTGTTGGTTAAGAATATACCAGCGCAGAAGCAAGCAACATAATGATACCATCTCATAAAGCCTCCTTATATGATAAAGTTTCTATTTTGTTGGGGAAGCATAGGACAAGCAATCTAGTGTGTCAAGAAAATCCATAACAAGCTGGTTCAAAGATTACCGGTTGAAATGTTGCATCAAAAATGGAAATTTAAAAAAGCGCAGACTCCTGCGTATTTTCTTATTGAAAAGTTTCCCGGACCATCTACTTTAGGTTTTTATCGGGTTAGAATCATTCCGGTATTGAGGTCGATTTCTGCTGTTCTTGGTTTATACCATGAATGGCGAACTGGATTGGAAATGTTTTTGAATTAGTTGGTTATTTCTTTTACCTACTAACAAACAACTTTAAAAAGTTTTGATGTTGAAGATTACTGTTTGAAAGGTGCAACGTGTCGGTCACCGGCATGCAATGTCTATCCTGTTTTCTTTTCTTGCACAAAGCGGTGGACAAGCTGTGCGGCTCGCTCCACGCCATTTTCACTGCGGATGCGCTTTCCGATGGCCATTGCATGCTGTTTCATGGTTTTGTTGCACACCGCCGCCGAGATTGCGTGAGCCAGGTTCTCCGGATTCAGCTTATGCTGTGGAATGGGTTTGGGTCCCGCCCCGGCTTCGTAGACACATCGCCCCCAGAAAGGCTGGTCGGCAAAAAACGGGATAACAACGGTCGGACAGCCCGCACGGAGACCTGCGCCTATCGTCCCGGCTCCACCGTGATGGACAACAACAGACGTTTGCGGAAACAGCCAGTCGTGGGGGATTGAATCGATATGATACACCTCGTCGGGTAGACTGCTCTTCACGAGCCCCCCCCAGCCGCTGATGATGATACCGCGCTGTTTGGCGATTTGAAGCGCTTTGATGACAGTGCCTGTCGTTTTTTCAGGATCACGGTTACTCATACTGCCAAAACCGATGTAAACCGGTTTTGTCCCGGATTTCAGAAAATCAACGAGGTCTTCGGGCGGTTGCCAGACATTGTGGCTGTCCAGAAACCAGTACCCTGTCACGTGAATCCAGTCCTTCCAGTCCTTGGGTCGGGGGAGAATGGAGGCGCTGTACCCGTAAAGAACGGGGACGCGCTCCTTGCGCATCTGACGTAACGGATTCTTCTTGATGGGCGGTAAATCCAGCACTTCTTTTCTGATGTCGTTGAATGTGCTGCGGAACAGGTGCCAGAAGGCCCAGTCGACCATCGAGTAGGTCAAACGGTTGTAAATGGGTCCAAGTCGGATCTCCGGCGGAAACAGGTTATGGGCAAATACGTTTGTAGGGGTGTCCGGGAAAATCATTGCCGGATAGTATGGTATGCCTAACCGTTCCGCAATGGATTTTGCCGCAAACAAGCCAAAGAAGGAATGAAGGATCACATCTGCTCCCTGGCAGGCCTTCCAGGAATCAGCCATGATGTTTTTCATCAACGGTCTGACAAGTACCGCAAAATGGCGGAAAAAATTGAACTTGTTATTGCCAGATCCCAGCATGCCTTTCCCCGCATCTCCTTCCAAAAGCGCCTGGATATTGCCTTCCACCGGGGAAAAGTCCAGACCATAGGCAACCACAAATGATGAAAACTCGCCATGGGTGGCCAACTTGACATTATGCCCCGCTTTCTTCAAACCCAAGCCCAAAGCAACGTAGGGCTGCACATCACCGCGTGTCCCCAGAGAAATGATGGTTATGTTCATTATAATGGATCCTTCCCTATTATTGACCTGCCCCAAATATTTGTACCACATGTTAAGTTAGAGTTCAGCCATTTTGTTTATTACTGGTTGAAAGGTTCTATTTTAGTCAGGATTGGTGATTTGTTTCTTTCAGGAAGAAGTCAATTATTTGTTTCATCTACAAAGTTTCAGTATTGGGTAGTTGTAAGAATTAAGGATTACTGGTTTAAAGATAATAGCACTTGGACTCGCCAGCAATGGTGCACACCGCGAGTCCGGTGGATCGATACGTTAGCAGGCATTCAGAAGTAAACTCTTAGTTGAGCCCATTCCGTACTTATTCATTTCACTGGAAAAGCCAGCAACTTCTTCAAGTATGGGCTTAACTTGTATACCAGCCGATTTCGCCCTAGTAGAAATATCTTGTAGCCACAGGATTGCATCCCGTGTGTCTTTTCCTTGATCTAAGATTGAGAAAAGTAATAATTGCCGGCGAATGCCTTCCGAAGTGGTTGGAGCCTTAGAGAAAGTTGCGGCCCAAGCAACAGAGTCATATTTTTGAAAAATAGAGCGGATTACTCGCCTCGTTTCGGAATCGCAATTGGCGTAATGATTGGTGACTTCTATGAGTAATGTTTCCATCTCCGATCGTGTTCCGGTCTCATCAAGTGGATCTGGAGTCTTATAGAGTTTAGTTATCCATTCAGGATCGTTGAAATCAAAAGACCTCGTTGCGACAGGTTTCAACTGTTCATCAAACTTCGCAACAATCCGCTCAAGTTCCGAAATATTTTTCATTTCTGTTCGTCTGTTAACAAAGTTCATATATATTTTCTATAATAACATAAACACCGCAAAAATGCGGTATGACGTTCTTAATGAAAAAGAATTGTTTAACGATTACTGTTTGTAATCTAGCATAAAATTAAAAATTTGGAAAATGAGGAAGAAAGAAATTATTTAGCTAATATTAAGTGTTATAAAAAAGTTAATATTAGCCTAGTTTTCGGGGAGGGATGGCAGGTTAAACGCCTGTTCTTTCGAAATCTTCCTTCAACTTTATCTTCATCACCTTTCCCACTGGCGTCAAGGGAAGAACATCCTTGAATACGATTTGGCGCGGCACTTTGTAGTCGGCAAGGTGTCCCTTGCAGTAATCTATGATTTCCTCCGCTGTGAGATTTGTTCCTGGCCGCGGAACGATATAACATCTACCCACCTCGCCCAGAACGGTATCGGGTACTCCGATGTCTGCCACAAGTAGCACCTTGGGATGCTTCGAGATCAGATTCTCCACCTCTGCAGGATAGACGTTAAACCCTCCCTGAATATACATTTCTTTCTTACGTCCTTTCAGGACAATGTATCCATCCTTTTCAATATACCCCATGTCGCCGGAGTGTAGCCAGCCATCATTGTCAAAGGATTCCGCCGTTGCTTCAGGCATGCGAAAATAACCGCTGCATAAGGCATCCCCCTTGAAGCAAAACTCGCCGATCTCATCGGCGTACAGCGTGTTACCTTTTCCATCAACTACCTTTGCCTGGAAATCGCCGATGGGTTTCCCGATGGAACGGACAGTAGTATCAAAATCACTCTCCCATGGACTTAGGACTACGGCCCCCGAGGTTTCACTGAGGCCGTAAAGGTTCATCACCACGCCATTGTGAAAGACTTCCTTGATCTGGGAGAGAAGCGCTGGTTCTGAGTTCGAGCCTCCGCATATGGCGATCCGCACTTTGGAGAAATCAAGCTTCAGAAAATCCGGGGTCATAAAAAGAAGGGAGTAGAGTGTGGGTACGCCACCGTATATGGTAAGGGTATATTTACGCGCGTTCTCGATGACCGCGTTGAGATCGGGGAAGGGAATCAGGATTCCCATTGCCCTGGCCAGCAGGCTCGGTAAAACTGAGCAGGAAATGCCCCCAACGTGATTGAGGGGCAAGATCATAAGCAAACAGTCATCGGAAGTCATTTGCGCATGATCAACCTGGGCTACTGCAGAGGCAAGCTGGCTCTTATGCGTGATGGCTGCCCCCTTGGGTATTCCTGTCGTTCCGGAAGTGTAGATAATGATCATGAGATCTTCCGGCGAAACCGATGCTTTTGCCTTTTCAAGTATATTCTTGTCAGCAGGCTCGGCAAGAAGCAAATCATAGGATACACTACCAGGAAATCCGCCATCACCGATGAAGACAAAATCCTTCACGGTGGGAATCTTTGTACGGAAGGTATCGAAAAATTTCACATAATTGAATCCGCCGAATTCATTCACCACAACAACCATGCTTGCTTCACTCTGATTCAGCATGTAATCTAGTTCCGTGTCACGGTAGCGTACATTTAGTCCCACTATAGCGGCGCCAATCTTTGCCGCCGCAAAATATGTGTAGAGCCACTCTGGCTGATTCAGGGCAATGATGCCAATACGGTCACCTTTCCTAATGCCTTGCTTCAGGAGCCACGTCGCAACCCGATCCGAGGATCCATCCACTTCTCTGAAGGAAATAGTTCGGTCCTTGTAAATATACATCCTGTCATTGGGTACCTCCCGCGCTGCCTCGTCAAGTGCTTTCCAGATAACTCCCGGATTCCGCATTGCTCCCATATGTACCCTTCCTTCTGTTTGTTGGTGTGTTGTTTTGTCTTCTTCGTAACAAATAGACTTAATCTGCAAGCAAGGGGCAGTTTCAAAACGATTCTTACCTGCAATCTTTTCAATATACAAAAAAGCCCTTAAACCATGTCCGATAGGATTTACCACCTAATAATTTTTATCCCTGCCCGGTGACGCTGTCCCACTTTCCTTTTTCGCGCAACCCCTTAATGATTTCTGTAGCCAGTTCTTTCAGCGCCAGTTTATCCACTTTTGTGCTTCTGGTTAGAGGAAGCAGTTTATCAGCTGGCCATATTTCCACATACTGTGGTCTCTTGTAGGCCGCTATTGATTTACAGTAGTCCATTACAGTTTCCGGCGTGAGGGAAATACCTGCCACCGGGCGCACAAAGGCAAAAATTCCTTCGTCGAATACACGGTGAGGCATCCCGACAACTTCTGCGACATCAACGCCTTCCATACTGGCAATAAATGACTCAATCTCATCGGGAAATACATTGTAGCCTTTCTGTTTTATCACAAACTTACGCCGTCCGGAAAGGTAGAGCGCACGATAGCTTCCCATCTCCTTGAAATATCCGAGGTCCCCCGTGTAAAGGATTCCCTCTTTTGAAATCGCCTTGGAGGTTTCCTCAGGTTGATTGAAATAACCCAGAAAAACGATGGGAGGATGATAGCATATTTCCCCTACTTCACCAACTGGTAGCTCTTCTCCTGCTAAACCGTCCTCTTTCATCGGACTGCGGATAGTAACCGGAGCAAGGTCCGGATAGGCCTGCCCGACCTGACCAACCATCTCCTCAATGGATATACCCTCAGGTGTGAATGTGGCAAATCCCGCATTCTCTGTCATACCGATGCCAGTGCCGAAACGCGGCGCCATTTTGGACAGCTTTTTAAGAAATTCAACGTCGACTGCAGACCCGGCATAAGCAACAAATTTAAGGCTTCCCAGATTATATTTAGCATAGTTTTTATGAGCCCATAGCATCCGAAACTGTGTTGGGATCTGGCCGAGGGCATTAATACTCCATTTCTCAATGGCCTCCAAGGTAAGTGCAACATCAAAGACGCGAAGAAAAACTGATGTGCCTCCGCGATAAGTTGTTGTCATGAAAAGTTCAGTCACACAACCCACATGGCTTGGCGGGAGATTGATCAATACACGCATATCCGATGAAAGGTTTGTTCCGCGGGAAAGGAGCTCGTTTTGCACGAGAATGTTTTCATGACACAATACTGCCGGTTTAGGTTCACCGGTGGTACCTGTGGTATAAATGATAAGAGCCGGCGTCCGGGGGCCTATCTCTGCATAGACCCTTTCAAGCTTCCGGGTAAAAACATTCTTTATTTTAAGCCATAAGAGACGTCCTTTGTTCATCAATTCGGTAATTGATATTGCTCCAGGAATTATATCGCCTGGCTTCGGATCAGATGTAAACTGGACAAGATGTTCCACGTATGGACAACGGTCACGTACAGCCTCACCTATTTTTGTAAAATCTATGACAGGGGTCTTGCCAAGAAAAAAGAATGCCTTTGGTTTTATCTTGCCAAGATCGCGCACAACCTCATCTTCCTTAAGACGAAGATCCAGGGGGGCAATAATGGCTCCTATTTTAAAACAGGCATACATGAAAATGATATGTTCAGGGATGAGTACAAGCTGTGTGGCGACACGGTCACCTTTGCCTATACCCATATCAAGCAGCTTCAAAGCAAAAAAGTCAATGAGCGTCTTAAATTTACCGTACGTTACAACCTTCCCGTCTTCGTGCTGGATCATGGCTTCCTTATCTGGCGCCTTTTGTGCCCAGTACTCGACATAGTTGTTCAAAAGCGGTAACTTGACCATCACATCCTTCATATATTCCTTCATAAATTGTTCTGGTAATTTGTATCTTCTGGCCTTAATCAGCAGAGAGGCAACCGCTGCTAATAACTCGTCCCCCATTGATGTTGCATACATCAAATAACAGGTCTGTTGTGGTATTGTTTTTCCTTTTTTCGATCATACGGACAGAAATATTCGAACCGGGTAGAACCATACCGGTGAAACGGCATGAAACTGATTTGACCCTTGCGGGTTCACGGTTGAGCTCCCTGTTAACAAGTTCCGTAACGGCAAGGGCAAGAGTTGCGGTACCCTGCAGGATAATACCCGGAAGCCCTACCATGCGGGCAAATTTAATTGAAGTATGAATTGGGAAAACAATGTCAGTACAGCCGTCATAAACAAACGGCATAAGCTGGTCTATTGATACAGTGCTTGCCCAGCAGGGCTCGACTGCATCACTGATATTCTGGACAATGGGAAGAGATTCCTTACCGGAGCCGCCACCGATACACTCGACACCGCGTAGCATAGCCCCTATATGTTCAGTAAATACCGGGGCTCCTTCTTTTTCCCGGGCAACAAGGCGGATTATGACATGAGTGCCAGCGCGATGTGGCAATATCGCAACAATTTGACCTTTAATGACAAGCTCAAGGCCTGGTGATAAAGGCTGGTGAATTTCCAGGTGCTCTGTATAATGTACCTGAGAGAGTAGCAGCTCCGTGGGAAACTTTTCTGAAACAATAAACTCCTGAATCCGGCCAATGATGTTCCAGGTAAGAGCTACAGGATAAACAGGATGTGCGATAATTCCATTAGACCTTTCATCATCAAAATATCGAGGATTAGCGTCGCCAATCGCTGCAGAATAATTCATGATATCCCGCCAGTTCACTGAAGTTTCGTAATCCCGCAGAATTGTTCCGGTCAGTTCCGAGTCAAGGGCAGGTTTTTTCATAATAATAAACCCTAATAATTATTTATGAGTCGAGTAGACTGTTTTTTCTCCGGATAAAGCAGATTAATTTTATTCTCACCTTTCCTCGCCGGGCAAAATATTAGTAAGTGCTTACATATCATAGTTTCCATAGCAATAAAATCAGTGATTATTACATGAAAAGTGCATTTTCATTAAGGTTGACAATTTATATAGTACAGAAAGAAAGAAATAAAAATCTGATTTCTGAATCGACAGAATTATTTCTTTCACCTACAAACAAACGATTTTGAAAAGTCCTGACATTGTGGATTACTATTTGAAAGATGCAACTAAAAATCAGCGGTGAGTGTAGCGAGTCCTCTAGATTACCTTATTGGCACCCATCGCCCGCCTCCTGTACAGGTCACCTACAACTGTTCAGTTGTGGATTATTGTCAAAATTGAGGATTACCATTTGTAATCAGTTTTAGAATTCCCCCTTCAAATCAACGGCAGTATCCATTGCTTTTAGTCAATTCTAACAATTTGCAGTTTCCCAATGCGCACGCTTTTCGTGCGTCAGAACAACCAAGACTGATATTATCCTGCAAAAAATAAGCATGCCCTCGCATATTGTAGGCAGAAACATCATTCGGTTTCAGGCGGATAACCTCATCATAATCATTGATGGCAAGTTCATACTGTTCCAGTTTGGCATAAAAAAACCCTCGCTCCCTGTAAGCATCCACATAATCCGGTTTCAGGCGGATGGCCCGTTCAGATATTCAATAGACTTTAGGAAATCAGTGCGATTTGCGTTGTCAATTAGAACAAGCGCCTTATCATACCATTCCTTCGCCGAGCCAGGTACTGCATCAGAAAGTCCAGGTGCTCCAGATTGAGCAACGGGTGGCTTATCTCTAGGAGCCTCTGCTAGTGCTGGCTCTTCACTTTTGTTGAAGTTTTGTACGTGTGGAATTACGAACATAATGCCGGCGACTACTATAATAACTAGTATAACTATGATATATGCCGCAAACGATTCCCATATATCTTTTGACATTATTTGCCAGTCAACGCTGCTTTGTTTTGTATCTTTTTTCTGTATTAACTCGTCTGCCCTGCTCCGGACTTCTCCCTCTTTCGGGTTACTACTAATCTTTCTATGCTGTCCGCTGAAAATAAATATTACATCAACTAACTCCGGCACAAATTCTTCGGCGAATCTGAAGCATCCTGTAAATATAAAAATTTCACGCTGTGGTCTCTGCCACAGCCTTCCCTTTAGGAAGGTTTGGAAACCTTAGGTTTCCAAGATTATAAAAAACTATTCCTTATTTCGCCCTGCGGTCTCTGCCGCAGGGGAATAAACGTCAAAGGTAGCCCTGTAAAAATGATTCTACCCAAAAAACCTCTAGCCGAATAGAAATATTGGATGATATGCAGAAATTTAAACACCGCACCGACAATAAGACATATTACACAAGAAGTCAGTGTCATGCTCATTGAAAGACTGAAAATACCTCTGTTCAATACATCGTTAGTTATCCTGTAACTTTCCACATATATTTCAGCATATGCCTGTCCGACATCTGTGGCTGTAAATAAAACCCACAAGTATTTTGCACAATATAAAAGAAACATATAGGCGACTGCCGTGAAAGCGATCAGTAATATAATCTCTGTAATTCTGCTTATCGGCTTTTGAAAATAATTGAGAAACTTTGCTGCTTTAATTTTGAGTTTGTCTTGATTCAAATCAAACATAATTTTTCTTCCAGATTGTTTCAACCATTACCGATTGTAATCTAGCATAAAAAAGCAAAATAGAAAAATAAGGAAGAACTTCACAAAATTAATGCTGACGCCGATGATAAAATTAAAGTAAAATTGTTACTGGTTATTTTACGGGAGGAAAGATAAGGAGCAATCAGGAAACTAATCTTTCCGGGCAGCTGTAAATGTACCCGCCGCTGGCGCTGACGTACCCCAGCAAGGTTACGTTGTGCTGCTGGGCAAGCTTTACAGCGGCGGTTGTCGGTGTTGATTTGGAAACCAGAACCGGAACGCCCATTCGGATAATCTTTGTCATGATCTCGGAAGATATTCTTCCCGATACAAAGACAACCGCCTGACCGAAAATATCCAGCTTGTTTTCCTTCAGCATCAGCCCGGTTATTTTGTCAAAGCAGTTATGCCTGCCGATGTCTTCAATCAATATTTCATAATCGGTGGTATGCAGCAGCACGCTGTGCACGCCCCCGACGTCGATATATATTTCCGATCTGGTGACAAAATCATTCATCAAATTGAGGATAGTGTTAATTGAATAGGTTGCGCTGCTCTCAACCGCTTTGTATTGGCTTTGTTTAAGAGGGTTTATGTAGGTATAACATTTACCGCAACCCGAAGTGAGGCTTCTCAAACTTTCCTGCCGGTCAATTATTACTCCTGCTTTCAGGTTGATGATAACCGCCAGCATTTTGTCATTGAAAGAAATATTTTCAATGTCCGACCAGGAATTAATAACTCCTTCGTTATAAAGGAAACCCAGCGCCAGTTCTTCCTGGTATTGGTTCAGACAAAGCACTGAGACAAGTTCCGCTCCATTGACAATCACTTTCAGGGATATTTCAGCAATCACTTTTTTGGTAATGTCCGAAACGCGGCAACCATTTTTGTCTCTGGTGATCTCACCCACATTCAGTTCTTCATAAATTGTATCTTCCAAAGCAAAAGTCCTTTCATTGTTAACTTAAGTGTTTTGCCACAGTATAACATCTTTTTTATTACACCTTCGAAGAATATTTGTCCATATTTATACCCGTGGTTTATCCGTTCTTCTGGTCAATAACAGCAGGATGCAAGATAGCGCGAGATAGGCCACAGCGAGCATGTAGTGGGCATGAGATGGAATAAGCCAGGGCAGGTAAAGTTCGCCGCTGGGCATCACTGAATGGATAACACCGAAGAGAGTCAACACTGCGCAAATGGCGGAGCATAGTGCCGCGAGACGCGCTTTGTGGTCAATCAGAAATGCCAACATGCTTCCCCAGAGAAGCCCCGTCAGAATAAATCCGTTGCTGAGCATCGTCAGTGTTTGATGCATAATTTGCAAACGCAGCGGCAGTTTGTCCGGCGTCGCGCCCATCGCGCCCATGAACTGGCCCAGAATAATAAGCACCAGACTGGCGATAACCGGCAGGATGCTTAAACTTACCGCCGGGGAATGAGCAGGCGGCGAATCATTGTAGGCCTGACGCATGATTTCAAAACCGATAAAAATGAAAATCGGCGCGATGACAGCCCGCGGGATGAGACTTACAAAAAGTGAAAGCAGGCCGACCACTGAGCAGACGCCGATCAGCAGCCCTGTCAGCAGTGTGTACCACCAGGTCGCACCCATCTTTTTATACGCCGGATGACCGATATAAGGCGTGGTTTGCGCCACACCGCCAAAGAAAGCCGCGATCAGTGACGAAAATGCTTCTGTGAGCAGGATGTCTCTTGTGCGGTAATCGTCGCCTGCCAGACGGGCGCTTTCCGTGTTATTGATGCCGCCGATGATTGTGAGGATGCCGAAGGGGATGGCGATGGTTAGATACTGAATGCTCCGCGGCAGTGTTTTGAGAAAGTCGATGGAAAATGCCGGTAAAGAAAAAGTCATTTGAAGAGACGGCGCGGTGAACTCCGGTAGGTATCCGCCATAACCCAAGGCGAAATGAATGCCCGTGCCGAGAATCACTGCGACAAGAACGCCGGGCAGCCGGCCAGGCAGTTGCAGCTTGCTCATGAGCGCCGTAAAGATAAGCCCCAGGGTAACCATGCCGACGACAGCCTCATTGAATATTTCGATCATTGGCAGAAATCCGAGCAGCAGAAGCCCGATTCCGGCGAGCGGTCCCAGCAGTCCCGCAGTGGGAATGATGCGCTGAACCCATCCGCCGAAAAAAGAGGTGAAGATCTTAACGGCGCCAATCATGAAGAGCGTGGCCATGCCGATGTGCCAGGTGAGTTGTGCGTCACGGGTGGCGACATAAGCAGGGCCCATTACGGCATAGGCAATGCCGATGGTTGAAGGCGTATCAATGCCCAGAGGCATTGCCGTGACATTGGCGCGTCCTGTTCTCTGTCTCAAGCGGATGGCGAGCCACGTATAGACAAGATCTCCCACGCAAATACCGACGGCCGTGCCCGGAATCATGCGTGTCAGAATGATGTTTGCCGGATAATTGAAAGTGAAAACGAGGATCGCGCTGAAAAATATCAGCGTACCGACGTTATCGAAAAACAGAGCGAGAAAGGCGGTTGTTTCTCCCCAGAAACTATGTTGACTGATGGTGTTTTCAGCGTTCATTGTTCCTCCTCATGATCTCACCCTTATATAGCAACTATATAACTAAAAATGCACAGTTTGACAATTCGTTAGATTAGCGTCCATGTCCGCCGCCATGTACATTTTCATTTCTTTCTCCGCTGAAATCGCCGCGTTCTTTGTTGATATATTCCACTTGCACTTCGTATTTGCAGTTTTCATCTTTTTCATTTTTCCAGAGAATTGCTCTATATTCTATGGGTATGGAAACAAATCCCAGTGTCTCAATTTCTGTCGTGATTGCATAATTACTGAAGTATCGATAGGAATTCTTTTCGGTCATTGTCAGTTCATCAAGGCTTTTTATAATCTCTTGACGAGGGTAATCAGTGCAGACATTTGCTCCTTTCTTAATGAAGACTAATCCCGCGATGGTTTTATCTGGAATGCCTTCAGGATCGTTCAGTTTAATAATACGCTCGTACTGGCCCGGCGGCACCTCATTCACTTCCGGCATCTTGACTATCTTGTTGTAGCCGCTGCAGCTTATCAAAACCAATGTGCTCAGTCCGAGAGCTGTGCTTCTTGTTAAGTTTTTAATGTTGTGTCTGTTCATAATCGCCTTCTCCTTTCTAAATCTTACATTTTGTTTGATTACTTATACCGAGTTGCATTCAAAGGATAACGCGACGGCAAGGAGGAGGCTCCGCAGGCGTATTAGTAGTAATACGTTGAGGAAGCCGACGACGCAGCCAACAAAGTTATCCAAAGAATGCGACTTGGTATTATCGCAATTTGACGCCAATCATTCATAACGGCTCTTTCCATATAACGTCCGCAGTTCTCCCTTGGCTTGCTCCAAAATACGTAAGCGGTCTTTGTCCAGATTTTTACCGGCTCGGTTGATATAGAATACGAGCATCGACATGGCGGAGCGAAACGGTGGAGCTTTGCGGCTGGTACTGCTGTCTGCCGACTGCTTGAGCGACAGCGCGATCCTTTTAGGATCTTCCCAGGTGAAAACCCCTTTCTCCAGATCGAGCGCGCTGCTTTCCTGGGTAACTCTACCGGACCAACGGTTGTCCGGGGATGACTTGGATGGCTTCGGCATCGCTGCCTCTCTGTTAATTTTCCGTTTTCTCATGGTTGATGTATCCGGATTGGCAACATCACAACGCATTTATAAGAGATAATTAGTTTCCGATTATCAAGGATTAACGGTTTTAAGCACATCTAAAATTTTACAAATTTTAAATTAATATAAGCTGCAATAAAAATAAATCAAGAGCGTTTTTTGCGTTCAGGCGGACAGTGTCGAGAAACAGGGCAAGAAAAGCAATCGTTTCTCCCCAGAAACGATTTTGATTGACGGTGTTTTCAGTGGCCATAGTGCCTCCTCATAAGCCTGCCCTTGTGCCGTAACTATATAAACAAAAACGTGCTGTTTGACAATTCGTTTTACAAGGTATATTGACAAACAACGGCGAATCATGTTTTTATCATCACAATCCTTATAAAGTTTTCAGAAAAGCAGAAGGTGAAATACCCGGCCGGATACATATAAACATTGTTAGCTTATGAGACATGGCATACAAATTTAAATTAAATCCAGAAAGTCTTAAGAGAAAATTCTCTGTATATGCTGTTATTGCTTCAGGCAAAAATGATATCAAGCTTTATGTCGGCAAGACTGGTGATAATAGAGAAGGGTGTAATCCTCTAATATCTAGGTGTGGCAACCACTTTTCGTATAACAAGATTCATAGCCAAGTTAGGAATAAAATTTCTGACCATGAAGAAAGAGTGTACACATATATATTTGATCATTTTGATAATTATTCAGAAGATGAAAGTAAAAGACGTATCAGTATAGATCGAATAAATGAAATGGAGAGGTGGCTAAACGAAAAGATTCAAAAGAAATTGCAGGGTATGGTTGGGTGTGAGTTGTTAAATATATTTTCTGGCGCAGGATGGGTATCAAAAGAAATAAAACAGAAAAGGGAGACATTCAGAACACTGGAAAACGAGGCCAAACTTAATGGTATCGTAAACGAAGTAATGAGCGAGCTTGAAGCTAACCAGCTAATCCAGCGGACAACTTTAAGCCGTCGGTAACGCTACTGTCAGGTCTACCAGACTATGATTGCTAAAAAAGAAAAAACGCTTAAGCAGTGGCTGATACTTTGGTTAAACCGCCTTCACTTTGATGTGAACATTCATAAGAAAGGTTGGTTTATCCAAGTCGTCCTACACGAAAGATTCAAGCCGTTCATACGCGCTGTGAAGATAGCGCTAACCATGATAGGCCTCATATCTGCTTTATTCTCCTTCGAGTCAGTATTCGTTAGTTTCCTTTTTGGTCTAGGTATCTATTTACTAACCACGTTTTTCGAAAAAAGCGCTTTTTGTTACAATAGCCTGTATGTACACTCACTGCCAGATTTCGAGATTGAACCTGATAAATGGTTGGGTGCGTTTTTTGGATATGCTAAAGATCCAAAAAATCAGTATCAGATACCCCTGGTTGGTTGGCTTATGTCTGATCCAGATTACGCAAGAAAAGTTCATGAACTACTTCTTCACTGGTCATACGGGAAGTTGAGGGACGAAGAAGGTAATATTTGTGCAAGCGTTATTGTTAATAGTAATGATGAATACGTCTTCTTCTGTTACCCAAACATCGAACGAAAAACTGCGGCCAGTTATTATGAAATGGTAGAAACTGAACGGAAGAAAACATCATTAACAGATGTGCACCATAAGCATATGGTAATGCTGATATTTGGAAAGCGCTGCCAAATAACAGGGAATTCATATTTCCCTACATTCAGAAATAGTTACAAAGATGGTGTGCCCTATCTATTTCAGTTAGCAGTTCCTGGTGAGAATGGTCAGCCTTGCAACGTTTCAGGACTGGAAGACTTTATTCTCTTCAACTTGAAGATAAAGAATCGAGACGATTTAAACAGAAAAGACATAGAGTATGATCTTCTGCGAATTCACGGTTGACAACAGCTTCAAACAAGGAAAATGGGGACGGTTCTATTTTAATTAGAAAATAACGGGGATGAACCTCAAAGCAAGCTGCATATGCAGTCCCACTTAGCTTCGCACGTGGGATAATTCAACTTACAGATATTACTGCGCTGTGCTTGTAATATCTGAGTTTCATTAAAAGGAGGTATTAAAATGGCAAAGAAATCCTTTCCTCTATCTAAGGTCTATGGCTTACTTGAGCCGGGGCCGGTTGTCATGGTCACAACCTCCCGGGATGGGAATCCAAACATCATGACTATGTCATGGCACACGATGATGGAGTTTGAGCCGCCGCTGGTGGGTTGCGTCATCAGCAATCGCAACTATTCCTTTGGCCTGTTGAAGGCAACAAAAGAATGCGTGATTAACATTCCCACAGTGGAGATAGCTGAAAAGGTCGTGGGCTGTGGCAATACGTCTGGTGCAAATGTAGACAAGTTCAAGAAATTTGGTCTCACGCCAAAGCCTGCTTCAAAAGTCGGAGCGCCTCTCATTGAGGAATGCTATGCAAATCTTGAGTGCCGGGTGGTTGACACGAGTATGTTAAACAAGTATTGTTTTTTTGTGCTTGAAGTAGTGAAGGCCTGGATTGATCCCAAAGTGAAAAACCCGCGGACGATGCATCATCTGGGAAGCGGCAACTTCATGGTTGCAGGTAAAAAGATCAAGTTAAAATCAAAGATGAAGTAATGCAGAGTGTCTTGTAATCAGGCGAACGGGGTTACGGACCGCAATTCGTAGAAGGGGGATGAGTTAGAGTGACACAGACGCACACTGACTGGAACAACTCTCGCTTTAAGCCGGAAGATCCAAGCGGGTTCTACGAAAGTTACTTTCAGCGGGCCAATCACCCCACGCGTCCCTTGGCCTTCTGGATCCGCTACACCGCCTTGAGTCCTCGAGGACAGCCCGACAAAGCGTGCGGCGAGCTATGGGCGATCTATTTCGATGGTGAGACGAACCTCATCACTGCGGTGAAGGAGACGGTTCCGATATCGCAGTGCAACTTCTCGCGGACGCAGCTAGACGTGCGCATTAACGGCGCGACGCTGACAGATGGAGCCTTGCACGGCCGCGCAGTATCGCCATCTCATATTTTCCAATGGTCGTTGCGCTACACGGGCCATGAGCCACCATTGTTGCTGCTACCCGAATCATTGTACGAGCGCGGGTTCCCGAAGGCAAAGTCCCTGGTCGGGACCCCAAATGCCGAGTACACCGGCACACTCACAGTGGACGGTCGCGAGATTCCGATCGACGGCTGGAGGGGCAGCCAAAATCACAACTGGGGCAGTCGGCACACCGATCATTACGCATGGGGCCAAGTCGCGGGCTTCGATAATGCCCCGGATGCCTTCCTGGAGTGCTGCACCGCTCAGGTCAAGCTCGGGCCTGTCTGGAGTCCACGCCTGACATTCGTCGTATTGCGCGACGAGGGACAGGAGACTGCGATTAACGGTCTCCTGCAGGCCTTGCGTGCGTCTGGGAACTTCGATTTTTTCACCTGGACAATTGATGCACGAAGCCCTCAGGCCCACATCTATGGACGCATTCATGCTCCCGCCACTGTCTTTGTCGGGCTGAGCTATCAGAATCCACCGGGCGGCCGGAAGACATGTCTCAACACCAAGTTGGCCAGCGCGGAGATCACCGTGGAGCGACGGGGACAACCGCCGCGGACATTGAAGACGATGCATCGCGCAGCATTCGAGATTCTCACGGACAGAGCAGACCACGGTGTGGCGATTGTTGTGTGAGAAGACCATGGTCGCCGAACAACGCCTTGCAGCGGACACGAATACATCGTGACGCTGAAGGCGAGCGTTATGTCAATTCCAAAGAAATAGGAGCATCAACCTATGGGGAATATATTTTCGTCATTGCCGGATGGATTAGAGCATGAATCGTTCGAAGAATTGCTTCGTCATAAAAATATAAAGATCGAAAGAATTGTTTCGCAGGGCCATACATCTCCGGAAAATGGTTGGTATGATCAGAAAGAAAACGAGTGGGTCATTGTTCTTGAAGGCTCCGGATCAATTCTCTTCGAAAGCGGAGATGAAGTTAATCTCATAAAGGGTGATTACTTAAATATTCCTGCACACACCAGACACAAAGTTACCTGGACCGACCCGAACAATCAGACGATTTGGTTGGCAATACACTATTCTTAGATGTTCATAAGCAGGCTTTTAGTGAAAAGTATTTTCGGAAGACTTCCAGAGCCTTCTTTATTTCACAATCTTGAAAAGTTTTTTTGCTTTGGGATCGGCGGCGGTGCGCAGCAATTCAAAAAGAACCATTTCTGTACTGGTGAGATGAACCTCGGTACTTTTTATTGCTGCTATGCCGATATCGCGATTTTCATTAACACCCTGAATCAGCTTTACGTTGTTGGAAAAAAGATTTTCCTTTTCGTACATGGCTTGGGCAAGATTGCACTGAATATCAATAATAATTAATATTGCGTCGGCGCGGCTGAGCATGATTAGTTGCCTCCTTACAATACTCTGATACTTTGGGATAAAGTAGCCGGTAAACCGGCATGAAAAATCGTGACGGAGTAGGTAGCATCGGTTATCAAGCCTAAGTACAGCAGTTTCATAAATACGGTAACGTAATATGATCTTGAAAAAAAGCTTGACACGATAATCGAATTTAATTATTAATTAGAATAAGATTCTAAATATGAACAATATAATATTTTAAAATTTAAATTATGGCACCGATGTAAGGGGGCTTTATGGATGTCATTGAAACAAGAATCGATACCAGATCGGATGAATACCTAAAGAATTACGAGGCGATGGAATCACTGGTGGTTAATCTGAAAGAGGAACTCCGGATCGCCCGGGAGGATCGTTCTCCGGCGGCCCGGAAACGTCTCATTTCTCAGGGGAAGATGCCTGTCCGGGAGAAACTGGAACTCCTGCTGGACAGAAACACACCTTTTCTGGAGATCGCTCCGCTGGCGGCCCGGGGCATGTATGACGGAAAAATCCATGGTGCGGGTCTCGTTTCGGGAATCGGCGTCGTCGCCGACAAGGAAGTGTTGATTACTTGTAATGACGCAATGATCAAGGGTGGGGCTACCTATCCCCTGACCGTTAAAAAAAGCCTGCGCTGCCAGACGATCGTTATGGAAAATCGCCTGCCTTCCGTCACCCTGATCGACTCGGCCGGCGGTTTATTGCAGCTTCAGTCTGAGGTTTTTCCTGATATTGACGACGGCGGAAGGCTTTTCTATAACCAGGCAAAGATCTCCAAGATGGGGATCCCCCAGATCACGGCCGTGATGGGTCTGTGCACTGCCGGCGGCGCTTATGTGCCCGCCATGTCCGATGAAGTTGTGCATGTCAAGGGAACGGGCGCAATCTTTTTAGGCGGCCCACCCCTGGTCAAGGCGGCCACAGGCGAGGAGGTGACGGCGGACGAACTGGGGGGCGCAGACCTGCATTGCCGCGAGTCCGGCGTGTCTGATTATTATGCCGAAGATGACAGGCATGCCCTCGAAATTCTGCGTAAGATTATCAAAAACCTCCCCAATCAGGAAAAGGCCCGACTGTCGATGCAAGAGCCGGCGCCGCCCATTTATGATCCGAAGGAGATCTATGGCATTGTCAGCCGTCAACTTAAAGTGCCCTACGATGTCAGGGAAGTGATTGCGCGTATTGTTGATCGGAGTGAATTCCTGGAGTTCAAGGAACTGTATGCACCGACGTTGGTCTGCGGCTGGGCTTATATCCACGGCTATCCCGTGGGGATCATCGGGAATAACGGCATCCTGTTCTCCGATAGCGCCCTAAAAGGCACCCAATTCATTCAGCTTTGTGACCGGCGCCAGATACCGCTTATTTTTCTCCAGAATATCAATGGTTTTATTATTGGTCGCGAGTACGAGCGGCTCGGCATCACGAAGGACGGTCACAAGATGGTCAATGCCGTGGCCAACGCAACCGTTCCAAAATTTACGGTGATGATTGGCGCATCGTATGGGGCGGGCAATTACGCCATGTGCGGTCGGGCGTATTCGCCGCGCTTCCTCTGGATGTGGCCCAATGCCGAAATTGCCGTCATGGGGGGGGAACAGGCCGCAGGTGTTCTTGTCACGCTGAGAAATGACCAGCTTGCCAAGGAGGGTGCGCCCACGATGTCTGCTGAAGAAGTGGAACAAATCAGCGGGCCGGTGATTGCCGCCGCAAGGACGGAAAGCAATGCCTACTACAGTACGGCCCAACTTTGGGATGACGGCATTCTCGATCCGGTCGATACACGGAATGTGCTGGGTCTTGCCCTATCCGCCGCCCTGAACGCCCCTATCCGCGATGATATCTTGGGATACGGTATTTTCCGGATGTAGCACGCAACAAGGGAATCGCCTCCGGCACGAGAGGCGTAAAGTAAAATTATTACATGATCATTGTGGACAGTTGAACAGGAGAGACAGTATGTTCAAAAAGATCCTGGTTGCCAACAGAGGGGAAATTGCCCGGCGCATTATGTATACCTGCCGGGAAATGGGTGTGGCGACCGTCGCCGTTTATTCAGATGTGGATCGAAATGCGGTTCATGTCCTTGAGGCCGATCAGGCCGTCCATTTGGGCAACGCCGAACCGGCGGAGAGTTACCTCAATATCGATAAAATCATCGCTGCTGCGAAAGAAACCAGGGCCGAGGCAATTCATCCAGGTTATGGATTTCTGGCCGAGAACGCGAATTTTGCCGAGCGTTGCGAACAGAACGGTCTGATCTTCATCGGACCGCCGGCGCCCGTGATTCGTGAATTGGGGGATAAAACCGTCGCAAGGCAGACGATGATTAAAAATGGTGTGCTCGTTATTCCCGGCATGACTCGTCCAGAGTCGGACCCGGAGACCATCGCCCGCGAGGCTGATGGCTTGGGATATCCCGTCCTGATTAAAGCGGCGGCGGGAGGCGGAGGAAAGGGAATGCGCGTCGTGCAAACGCATGCGGAGATTCGCGAGGCCTGCCTGTCTGCCGCGAGCGAAGCCGCCAGTGCATTTGGCAACGGTTCGATCTACCTGGAAAAGTATCTTGCCCGACCCCGGCACATCGAGTTCCAGATTCTGGCCGACCGCTATGGAAATGTTGTTCATTTGCTCGAGCGGGAATGCTCCATCCAAAGACGTCACCAGAAGATTATTGAAGAGACGCCATCGCCCGCCATGACGCCGGAACTCCGGGAGCGCATGGGAAAGGCGGCAGTCGCGGCGGCCAGGGCTTCCGGGTATGTGAATGCGGGTACGGTGGAGTTTCTGCTGGACCGGGACGGCAGCTTCTACTTTCTGGAAGTCAACACGCGTCTCCAGGTCGAGCATCCGATAACGGAGATGGTGACCGGCATCGACATTGTCCGGCACCAGCTTTCGATCGCCGCCGGCGATCCGCTGAACCTGGTACAAGAGGAGATTCGGGGAAGAGGGCATGCCATTGAGTGCCGTATCTATGCGGAAGATCCGGAACAGGGGTTCTATCCTTCTCCCGGCAAAATCACCTACATGAAAGAACCGTCGGGCCCCGGAATACGGAATGATTGCGGTGTCTATGCCGGGTTTCAGGTTCCGGTGGAATACGATCCCATTCTGTCCAAACTGATCGCCCACGCCGAAAACAGAGACGCCGCCATTCAGCGGATGATTCAGGCGCTTCAGGCATACGTCATTCTGGGAATCCGGACCGGCATTCCTTTTTTGATCGACGTTCTCCGGTCGGAAGCTTTTGTTACCGGGGAAACATTCACCGATTTTCTGATTTCCCATTTTGTAGACTGGAAACCGGAAAGAACGGCTGCCGATATGGCCTGCATCGCTTACATCATCGATGACCTTGCCGGTCAGAAAAAAACAAAAGTTTCAAGTGCAGGCGCCGGTGAGATATTGTCCCCGTGGCACAGCCTGGGGAACTGGCGACGATAGATAAAAAACGTGCCGGATGACCACGATGGAGAGGTAGGGAAACAATGCATTACAGATTCAAGATGGGTGAAGAGACGCTAACTTATGGTGTAGATCCGGTGAAAGAAAATCATCTGAAGGTTTCCACCGGTGAGAAAACGCTGGATGTTAGTTATACAGTCATCACTGATCATCACGTTCATTGGGTGGTGGATGGTGTCGGTGTGAATGCATTTGTCACCGGCGAAAAAGGCGAAAAAACCATCTTGATTCGGGGGGTGCCCTATGTTGTTCAAGATGCCGACAGAATGGCACGGACCAGAAAAGGTGCGCGAGATCTGACAAGACTTCCCCAAGTGATTACGCCGCCTATGCCGTCGGTCGTCATGCGCATCATGGTCGCCGAGGGCGACAGTGTGCAGAAAGGGGATAGCGTTATTGTCCTGACAGCGATGAAGATGGAAACAACCTTGACTGCCCCTTTCCCGGGCCGGGTGACAGGAATCAACGTGTCTGTCGGTGAAAAAGTCATGCCCGGAAAGATCCTGGTGGACATCGAGAAGGAACCGGAGGATACCCAATCAAAGTAAATATCATACAAGCCAAGGAGGCAATCTTATGAACGATCAGCATTTGCTCTACCGGGTCGAGGACGGCATCGGCACCATCACAATCAATCGCGAGCAGCAGCGAAACGCGATTACGCCCGAGGCAATTGATCTTTTCCACGCGTATCTCGATCAGGTCCAAAAGGATGATCTCGTGAGAGCCCTTCTGATCACCGGGGCTGGCGATAAGGCCTTTTGCACCGGCGCGCAGCTCGCGGGCGGCATGGCGACAGAGGGGAAGGATGTGTTTGGATATTATGCCAGTCTCTTAAACAGACTGGCGAGCTTTCCCAAGCCGACGGTGGCGCGCATCAAGGGTTTCTGTCTGGCCGGTGGGATGGGCTTTATGCTGGCCTGCGATATCGTGATCGCCGCAGACGACGCCAAATTCGGCACGCCGGAAGTGAATGTCGGGCTGTGGCCGATGATGATCGGCGCCCTGATTTTTCGCAATGTCCTGCAGAAAAAGGCGATGGAGATGATTCTCTTAGGCGAGCGGATGACGGCCCAGGAGGCCTTGGCCATGGGATTGATCACCCGCGTCGTGCCCATGGGCAATTTGGACGAAGAAGTAAACAACGTCCTCAAGACCCTGGTTTCCAAAAGTCCGATCGGGATGAGGATCGGCAAGCAAGCGTTTTACGGAGCAGCGAACATGCCGTTGAAAGAAGCCCTGAATTATCTTTCCGAAAAGCTCAAGGAAATTGTGAGCACGGAGGATGCGCGGGAAGGCATTACAGCTTTCATCGAAAAACGGCCGCCGGTTTTTACCGGCCGATAAATCATAATCACGGATAGGGGGGATATATGAGTACGAAAGATCCAAGAAGAAATGACAAAGTCATCATCGCCAACTGCAGCGGTTATTTCGGCGATCGCCTGACGGCGGCCAAGGAAATGGTGCAGGATGGCCCCATCGACATACTGACTGGAGACTATTTGGCGGAACTTACGATGGCGATCCTCTTCGGCATGAAGATGAGGAAACCGGAGACGGGTTACGTGCCGACGTTTCTGAAGCAAATGGAGCAGGTGATGGGGGAATGCCTCGACCGCGACATTCGGGTGGTCTCCAACGCCGGCGGATTGAATCCGCAGGGATTGGCGAAAGAGCTGAAGAAGATCGCGGACACCTTGGGCCTTCATCCGAAGATTGCCTGCATTGAAGGCGATGATCTCATGGGACGGCTGGCGGATCTGCAGGAGAAGGGGGAAGCGTTTATTCACCTGGATAAGGGAATCAGCCTGAAGGAAGCTGGCGCGATGCCTATTTCTGCCAACGCCTATTTGGGTGGCTGGGGCGTTGCGGAGTCCCTGTCCCAGGGAGCGGATATTGTGGTGGGCGGACGTCTTGCGGATGCCTCGGTCGTGATGGGTCCGGCCGCCTGGTGGTTCGGATGGCAGCGCCAGGACTGGGACAAGCTTGCCGGCGCCGCTGTTGCCGGTCATATTATTGAATGCGGCGCCCAAGCGACTGGGGGAAATTATTCCTTCATCGAGGAGGTGCCTTCGTTCCTCAACGTAGGCTATCCCATCGCCGAAATCTTCGCGGACGGCTCCTTTGTGATCACCAAACATCCCGGCACCGGAGGTCTCGTCTCGGTCGATACCGTCAAGGCCCAGCTTCTTTATGAAGTAAGGGGGCCGAAGTATCTGACGCCGGATGTGGCGGCGCGGTTCGATACGATCGAAATTTCCCAGGAGGGACCGGACCGGACGAAGATTACCGGTGTGAAGGGTGAGCCTCCCCCCGCGACGACCAAAGTCTGCATCAACAATGCGGGCAATTATCGCAATTCGATGACGATCGTTCTCACGGGGCTCGACATTGAAAAGAAGGCGAAGATCTTCGAAGACGCATTGTTCGACAGTCTCGGCGGCCGGGGGAAATTTGCCGTGGAGAATGTACAACTGATCCGGTCCGATAAGGATGATCCCCAAACGAATGATGAGGCCTTTGCCTATCTGCGCGTATCGGTGATGGATCCGGATGCGAAAAAAGTCGGTAAATTCTCTGCGAAGATCGTTGAGCTCGGCCTGGCCAACATCCCCGGTTTTACGGCAACCGCCCCACCGACCAAGGGCGGCCCCGCCATCATCCATTGGCCGACACTCATCTCGACCAAGCACATCCAGCAGAAAGTCATGGTTGAGGAGAAGGTTGTGATGGTGGATTCTGTTTTGCCGGACCCCTCGGCGCCCGTGCCGGATGCCAAAAAGATTACGATTCCTCCGATGCCCATGGGGAAGATGATCAGAATGCCTCTGGGGCGCGTTTTCGCTACGCGCTCCGGCGACAAGGGCGGCAACGCCAATCTTGGGGTATGGGCGAAGACACCCGAGGCTTACGCCTTCCTGAGGGAATTCCTGACAACGGAAAAATTGAAAGAGCTCCTGCGCGATATGAGCGGATTTGAGATGGAACGGTACGAATTTCCCAATCTCCTGGCCGTCAATTTTTATATCAAGGGCGTGCTCGGGGAAGGTGTGGCGGCATCGATGCGCAGTGACCCCCAGGCGAAGACGCTCGGCGAATATCTGCGTGCCAAAGTCATCGAAATGCCGGAAGCGATCGTAATAAGAACTAAAGGCTAAAGGCGAAATGCAAGTGAAGGGCGGAGGGCGAAGGGAACGAATCCCTTAACCATTGGCTTTTAGCCTTTACCTCAGTAGACGCAACAGTCTTGTGCAAGACAGGGGGAAGAATGCGGTTCCTGACGTCTGAACCGTTTCCATTCCCCGAAAACGGATCACGGAGCATGAAAACAGCATTCCTGGATGCAGGAAGGAGGTGTTCAGTGACAGTTTACGATACCAAACCGTGGTTGCAATCGTATGATCCCTGGGTAGAGCATGAGATAACGATTCCCGATGAAACGTATGTGGATTTGCTGGAAAGAGCCATCAACCACGATCCGGATAGGGACGCGTTTCATTTTCTCGGCAGCACCTGTAGCTACAGAGACCTGGACAGGTTCTCCGGTAGTTTTGCCGGATACCTTGCCAGCCGGGGTTGTGTCCCGGGTGACGTGGTTGGTGTGAATCTTCCCAATACCCCGCAGTATCTGATTGCCCTGGCCGGTATTCTGCGCGCAGGTTGCGTGGCCAGCGGGGTTTCGCCGCTCTTGACGCCCAAGGAAATGGCCAATCAGATCAACGACACGAGCGTAAAGTGCCTGGTAACGCTCGATGCCATTTTCGAAAATCGCGTGCAAAAAATTCGTAACGATATTCCGTCGCTGAAAATTTTCATCGTCACAAATATTATCGACTTTCTGCCGCTGCACAAGAGATTCCTGGGGAAATTACTGAAGAAAGTACCCGTGGGGAAGGTTGAGCCGATCGCCGGCAAAGAGATTGTCCCCTTCATGGATGTTATCCGGAACTATGGGGCGTCCAGGCCGAAGGTGCGTATCGATCCCCAGGATACCTGTCTTATCCAGTATACGGGGGGTACGACAGGCCTGCCCAAGGGGGCGGTATTGACGCACCGCAATCTTGTTGCCAATATCCTTCAGGCGACACAATGGTTCGACCTCAAGGTGGGCGGAGGGGTTGCCTGTTCGGGATTTCCATTCTTTCATCAAGCGGGTCTCTATCTGGGGCTGACGACCATGGCCATGTCTTATACCCAGTGCCTGATTCCCGATCCCAGAAACACCGACCATGTCTGCCGGGAAATTTCCCAATACCGCCCCTTCATCATGCTGCATGTCCCGTCCCTCTACCAGATGCTGATGGATAATCCGGCCTTTGCGAAAATTGATTTCTCGTCGTGTGAGATATGCATTTCCGGTGCAGCGCCGTTTTCGAAAGAGGCCATCACGGCCCTGGAAGCGATCGTCGGTGCAGGGAAAGTGGTGGAAATCCTCGGCATGACCGAAGCGAGCCCCGTCATCACGATGAATCCCTGCAAAGGGAAAAAGAAGATTGGTTCTGTCGGCCTGCCCTTGCAGAGTACGCGGATTAAAGTGGTCGATGTTGAAACAGGAACGGTAGAGGTGCCGGTGGGTGAAGTCGGGGAACTGATCGTTCACGGTCCTCAGGTAATGAAGGGGTATCACGGAAAGCCCGAAGAAACGGCAAACACCTTGAGGGAGTACCAGAAGGAAACGTGGCTCTATACCGGCGATGTTGTCAGGATGGATGAGGACGGATATGTCTTCATCGCTGACCGCTCCAAGGATATGCTCATCGTGGGGGGGTACAAGGTGTTTTCCCGGGAGGTTGAAGATGTCTTGAGTCAGCATGCGGCGGTCCAGCTTTGCGCCATTATCGGGATGCCGGATCCCAAGAGGCCGGACAGCCAGATTGTTAAGGCAGTGATCCAACTGACTGCCCCGGCGATGGAAAAAGATCTTGAATCCATTAAAAAAGAACTGCTCGACCATTGTCGGGAAAACCTGACACCTTATAAGGTTCCCAAAGTTATGGAGATTACGGACGCCATGCCGCTGACAGCCGTGGGGAAAGTGGACAAGAAGGTGCTCAGGGCAGGCGTCGGGCACTAGGCGTCGGGAAAAGGAAAACGTCTGACGCCCAATTCAATCTATCTAAAGGAGAGAAAAATGTATTTTGATGAAACACACAATGCCTTCCGGGAATCGGTGAAAAGATTTGTCGACAAGGAAATCAATCCCTATATCGACGAATGGGAGGAGACGACAGCCCCACTGCATGACCTGTTCAAAAAGATGGGGGATCTTGGCTTCCTCGGGATTCGTTACGATCCGAAATATGGAGGGCAGGGGCTCGACTACTGGTATGAGACGGTTCTCCTGGAAGAAGCCGGACATATCCGCGGACTGGGTGTTTCGACGGCGATTGCCGTGCAGACCAATATGGCGACACCCGCGATTGACGCCTTTGGCAGCGAATACCTGAAGGACAAATACCTGAGGGGCGCGATCGCCGGCGATATGGTGTCGGCCATTGCCGTCACGGAGCCCGATGCCGGATCGGACGTGTTTGCCATCAAGACGAAGGCGGTGAAGAAGGGGGATCACTATATCATCAATGGATCCAAGACCTATATCACCAATGGTACCCAGGCCGACTTTCTGACCCTGCTGGCGAAGACGAGTGACGATGGGGGATATCATTCATTTGGTCTTTTCGTGGTACCGACGAATCTGCCCGGTTTTGTCGTCAGCAAGAAACTCGATAAGCTGGGTTTGCGAAGCAGTGATACGGCGGAGCTCTTTTTCGACAATGTAGCGGTGCCGGTGGAGAATTTAATCGGTGAAGAGGGGGAGGGATTCATCTATCAGATGAAACAGTTCCAGCATGAGCGGTTTACGATCCTGCCGGGCGTCCATGTGTGCGTTCAGGATATGATCGATATGACGGTTGATTACCTGAAACAGAGAATCGTCTACGGCAAGCCTCTCATCACCAAGCAGGTCCTGCGACATCGGCTGGCGGGGTGGCTGATGAAAAATGAATGCCTGAAGCAGCTCACGTACCATATCGTCCGCATGAAGATGGAAGGGCTGGACGTCACCCGCGAGATATCGATGGGGAAACTGTTTGCCGGACAGTTGATTGCCGAGGTTGCCAGTGGCTGTCTGCAGATGTTCGGGGGAATGGGGTTTATGAACGAGACGCTTATTTCCAGATATTTTAGAGATTCTCGTATTATGTCGATCGGTGCGGGGGCGGACGAAGTTATGTACGAAATCATTGCCCGAACATCGGGGTTTTGAACCTTCCCCGGGGCGATTGATTGTCTGGGCTGTAAAAAATCCGCTGACACGGAGACGGAAGCAACGGGAGTGAATATCCTTCCGATAAAGGAGTGAGAAAAAAGGAATGTTTAAAACAAGACTGACGGAAATGTTGGGGATTCCTCACCCGATCATGATGGGGGGAATGCAGTGGCTGTCGACGGCTTCATTTGTCGCAGCGGCAGCGAATGCGGGCGTGATGGCTTTTCTGACGGCGGAAACGTTTCCGACCGCTGAGGATTTTCGGGAGGAAATTCGGAAAACTCGTGATCTGACGGATAAGCCTTTTGGGGTGAACATCAGCATGCTTCCCGAATTGGGGCGCGGGGAACGCTCGCTGGGATTTGCGAAGGTTGCCGCTGAAGAAGGGGTGGCGGCGGCTGAGACGGCCGGCAACGATCCGGCATTTCTTGTACCTGTGCTCAAGGGGGGAGGGATCAAAATATTTCATAAAGTACCAACACTTCGTTTTGCAAAAAAGGCCGTTGCCGGTGGTGTTGACGGGATCATCATCGTTGGTTTTGAATGCGGCGGCCATCCTGGCATGGATGACGTTCCCCTGTCGATCATGTTGCCCAGGGCGGTGGATGAACTTTCAATTCCCGTTATCGCCGCCGGTGGTATTGCGGATGCAAGGGGATTCGCTGCCGCCATGTGCTACGGGGCTGCCGGCGTGCTTATGGGGACCCGTTTTGTAGCGACAGCCGAAAGCACGATGAATGAAACGATGAAGAAGCGCTATCTTGAGGTGACGGAAAGAGATACGACGCTCATCATGAGAACCCTTAATAACCCCATGCGATGCATGAAGAACTGGGCGACCGGCAAAGCGCTGGAAATGGAAGCCCGCGGGGCGGGGTTGGCTGAGCTTCTCACGATCGTCGGTGGAAAGGTGGGCAGGGAGATGTACGCCAAGGGAGACCCGGAAGGCGTACCCATTGCGTGTGGTCTGGCGGCTTCGCTTATCCATGAGATCAAGCCGATCGCCGAGGTCGTAAATGAGATCGTCTCGGGCGCCCATGCGATTTTGTCGCGGGTAAGAACCATGGAAGTCGTATCATGATACGTCGGGAGCGCCACGATGGGTGAGCAGAATGCGGTCAATGGCGTCAGTTTAGCGTGGAAGGAATATGCGGACATACCGGTTTTGAAGTCTTCAGCTGTCATTGATGTTTAAGGAAGGATATGATAGGAGCGTGAACGCGATGATCGGAGGTGGGGTGCCCATCGTTGTAGTCTATGTCCAGAAGAATTAGGTGAATTAAATGACCAGGGTAAACAAGACGGATCATGCCGTGCCGAGACGGTCGATGCGGCGTCTCCGGGAAAAGGAAAATCGCTGTAATACCATCTTGAAAGCGGCCGAGACGTTGTTCGCCCGGAAGGGCTATCATCAGACGAGCATCGAGGAAATCGCTGATCTGGCAGAGGTGTCGACTGGTTCAGTCTATTTCTATTTCAAAAACAAAGAGGAACTCCTGATCAAACTCATGCAGGAAATTGGGCATGATCTAAGAAAATCAATGGGTGAGGAGTTTCAAAAGACAGAATTTTCCTTCGATGGCTTTCGGATGATCTCATTTGCATTTCTAGGGGACTTCTGTTTGCGCTATCCTGAGAAAATCGCTATTTTTTTCAGGGAATCGGTCGGTCAGAGTGTGGAAGTCGAAGAACAGAGGAAACAAGTGTTTGTCAAGCTCACGCTGGACATCAAGGATGCAATTATCAAGATCAGTGAGAGACAGGGCAAGCATTTCGTGACGAATTTATCGCCGGAATTGATTGCCGTCTGCATCGTCGGGATCTATGAGCGCATCGCCTGTTATTACCTGCTCTGGCAGGACCGTTCTGCAGATGTCATGCAAATGGCTCAGGAATCGGCATCGTTTATGTTGGGCGGGTTGAACAACCTCTTTATTGAGGATGCCCCACACTAAGAAATTCTTTGTTTATTTCACGATTTTGAATATGTCCTTAAATTTCGGATCGGCGGCGGTGCGCAGCAGTTCAAATAAAACCATTTCCGTGGATGTAAGATGCGCGCCTGCACTTTTGATTGCTTCTATTCCGACTTGGCGGTTTTCCGGCGTGCGCGAAGAGACGGCATCTGTGACCAGATGAACCGTATAGCCGTTGGAGATTAAATCCAAGGCCGTTTGATAAACGCAAACGTGGCATTCAATGCCGGTAAGAACTATATGTTTGCGGCTTAATGCTTTCAGTTGCTTGATGAAATTTCGATCATCCCAGCAGCTGAAAGTTTCTTTTTCGATAGGCTCTATGCCCTCTAATTCCTGCAAGATTACAGGTAAAGTCTTGTCGAGTTTTTGCGGGATTTGCTCAGTGAAGATGATCGGCAGATTAAACGCTTTAAAACCCTGAATAAGCTTTACGCTGTTGGCAAAAAGATTTTCTTTGTCGTACATTGCCTGGGCAAGATTGCCCTGAATGTCAATAATGATTAGTACTGCGTTGGTGCGGCTGAGCATTTCAACTTACCCTTTTTTGTCAGTGTGTATTTTTTGCAGATCATTTCTTACCCGGATAAATGATTGCCCAGCAATAAGCCGCCGTCGATGATGATCTCCGCTCCTGTTGTATAGTTAGAGGCAGCGGATGCCAGATAGAGAGCGGCGCCTGCGATTTCATCGGGATTGCCGATTCGACCGGAGGGCAGCATCTTTTCCACCGTTTGTTTCACTTTTTGAGCTTCTTCCAGTGGTAGGTGTCCCCAGTGGGAATCCATCATCTTAGTGCTGATGGGTCCCGGAGCAATGGTGTTCACCTGAATATTATAAGATATCAGCTCACTGGCAAATGCCCTCGTAATCATCCGCATGCCGGCCTTGGAAATAGAATAGATGCTCAAACCGGGTTCGGGATTGTACCCGTCAACGGAAGCTATATTGATGATTTTTCCGCCGCCTTGCTTTACCATAATATTGGCCACAGCCTGGCTGATGAAATAAGCTCCTTTTAAGTTAATGTCCATGAGTTTATCCCAGAGGCGTTCGTTGCATTCGAGGACTGAACCCATGGCGGGGCTTGCGCCGGCATTATTGACCAGAATATCTATTCGGCCAAACTTGTCCATCACAGTGCTGACCATCTTTTTTATCTCGTCCATTTTGCCCAGATGAGCCGGGAGCGGAAACGCTTCGCCGCCGAAGGCTTTAATCTCGGCTGCCGTTGCCTCCAGATCCGGTGCCTTGCGGCTGGTGATGACCACTTTGGCTCCTGCCTTAGCGAAAGCAAACGCTATAGCCTGACCGATGCCGCGGCCACCGCCGGTAACCACTGCTATTTTCCCTTTTAGTGAAAACTGGGATATATCGAACATGGTTTAATTCTCCTTAAAATATGTAATTCCAATTCTAAATCAAA
>PLMV01000026.1 GCA_003141615.1 Syntrophaceae bacterium | reverse complement strand
TACATCTCCTTCTTTTCCAGTAAACCTCTCTTCGCAATTATTCCTGCACTCTCCAGAATACCCACACAATCGGTTGATGAAAAATCTTCGGAATAAAGATGATTTACCGCAGAGTGATCGCTCAAGAGGATGACCTTCGCTTTATCGAGTACACCCTGCCTTTGCAAACCAGCTATAAGGCGGCCGAACTGGATGTCCACATCGCGAATTACGTCCAGAATTGCTTCTTTGAAAAGGAGCCTGTTCCTGCTGCTGACCAACTGATACTCGGGTTTGTTTTCACACTCCTCAGGTGGTTCATACGGCGGATTGACGTTGATGAATTCCGACGGGTCCCATGCGCTTCCGATGGCATGTCCCGCATCATCGCACTGGGCAAGGAGAATGTAGGCCATATCGGGCTTATCGCGCTTGAATATCTCCAGGGTTGAATCCACGATCCAACTGTCATGGGGGAAATGATTGGCAAAGTGTTCCATCTGCCATGTCAGGAGGCTGCCTTGGCCTGTATAGAGCCGTGTCATGACGTTGCTTGGCCTCATAGATCCCCCGAAGAATCCGAGATGTGTCGATTCCGGGTCACAGGCCGCATCGCTGTCTGTATGAGGATCGGCGAGGCTTTCCCTCTGTGGTGGTTTCAGGTAGTCGGGATGGTTAGGCCCTGTCACTAAAATATCAATACCGGAGGATGCACTCCCGTTTCCACGGAACATCTCGCCCACCCATTCTTTGCCGGTGATGAGCATGGTTTTGGAACCGGGCCAGCGCCGCTTCCATGCATGGAAAAGTGTATCCACCAACCTGCCCTTGTCATCCCTGGCAAAAGACATACTGGTGCGGGTAATAATAGCATCTCCATTTTCATTCCATCCGGTTGGTTGTGCCCACACGCTGATGATGCCGGTCTGCGCGGAAGACGTTCCCGCAAGTACGTTCAGATGATTCATATCCGTAGCCGCAGGCAGATAGGATTTGGCATTTCTGTACCATAACGACTTTTTCAGAAAGGCGTGAATATTGGGCATCAGCCAATTTCCTTCTCGCCCTCCCGGCATACCTTTGGCATCAAGCTCAAAGTATTTCGGGTGAAGGGCATCAATGGCAATGAAGATGAGCTTTTCTTGATTATTGCCTATATTCCCTCCAAGTATGGAGGCCACTGCATCTTTGAAGGGGAAGAGACCCCAGTTCATCAGGGTTATCCCACCCAAAAGTGCGGTAACCTTTTTCAGAAATGACCTCCGGCCTATCTGATTTTTTGTGAAGTTATTATCGGTGAGATTATATTTTTCCATAATTGCATCCTTCTTTCCGCTAATAAATTTTGCAATGCTCTTTCAGTGCCGCTATATCATCAGCTGCAAGCGCAAGCGAATCAGATTTAATTAAGGGGTACATAACAGCCGCGGCGCTTTTACTATGATTTAAGCCAAGGGCGTGACCAAATTCATGGGCAAGAACGCGCACAAGACGGTACTCGTTATCATACTGATAAATAGTAATTGAACGCTTGCCGTTTTTGTATTCATAAAAGCCTTCACAAAACTCACGGCCCAGAGTGTTTCCTATGTTTTGCTGGTCAACTATATCCAGATTATTACTGGAGGCTATTTCATTGATCACCACTACCATGCTGTTGATTGTATCCACCAGCGCTTTCATTTCTTCCTGGCGTGCATGCAGATTATCGCTCAAAATGACTAATTCATCTTTTTCTTTCATCAGCCACATATGAACACTTTGCGGAACTTCACCACGTCTGTTCCATGATTCAGTCTCGGTATTAAAGGCGTTCACTTTTGCATTATAAGCGTTAAGATCAATATCGAGCCCGACTTTTTTCTGCTCATATTCGGCTTTTAAATTTTCCAGTCGAGATTTTAATTCTTCGTATGAACCCCTTGAACGATCAATTTTGTAGTTGAGTTTCTTTAACCTGTCGGTGGCTTCCTGACGGTAATCATAAAGAAGATTTATTTCGATTGCACCATCAGGTTCATCACGAAAAAGATCGCGATAAAATGGTTTTCCCCACATCGCTGCGGCCATATTTACGGCTGTGCGAAATTCCTCACGGGTGAGATTAAACCTTTCATCCACATTGCCTAAGCGGTAGGTTATGGGCTCCCGACAAGGCTCAGGAGTACGCACAAAAATGATAAACAGAATAATTAAGATAGCCAGTAAAAAGAAAAATCTCCAGCTAATTGTTTTTGATGAAGTCGACATATTAGAAAATTGGAAAAATCGGAGTATTATTTCTCCAATTCTTTATCGGTTTTTTTAAATAATTTATTGATATCGCCGGGAACTTCCTTGCTTTTTTTGTATAGCTCCCTGCTGTCCTTACGAAAGCTCTTACTTGTGTCCACTATTTCGTTGATTCCGGACTTCATTGTGTCAATTGATTTTTCAATTTTTTCCGGCATTTTATCCGGATCTTGAAAATAGTAATAACCGAACGCAGCCAGCAAGAGAAACAATATAATCAGCGCCATTCTAATTAAGTTTTTGAAAATAAAATGCAGGATTAATATTATGACGAAGATAACGATTATTACAAGCACTGCCGGGTGCGCGGATATATAACCTGTAATAGCATCCATTATAAAATCTCTCTTGTGGAGAAGCTCAATTTTATTTACTTTATCTTAATTTTATTATGAAATCCATTATTATTTAATCTTAATAAACATTGTCCTGCTGACTGGATTTTATCAAATTATCAGTGATCTTTTCAGTTCAGAATTTATATATTGCTTATCCGCACGTTTTCTCGTATTTTAAAAGCATAAAACGTTTATGGAAAGAGGGTCCATGGATAAAAACAGACTGGAAATTTTGCACAATTTAGAAGAAAGACTTGCTTATCATTTCCGCGAAATCAATCTTCTTTCGACTGCCCTCACTCATCGCTCTTATGTTAATGAAAATAAGCAACTGGCTGTTTCCGATAATGAAAGATTCGAGTTTTTAGGCGACTCTGTTTTAGGCGTTTGCGTAAGTGACTTGATCATTAAAAAATATGTTACTTTTCCCGAGGGCACGCTTACCCAAATTCGCGCCGCTCTGGTGAACGAAAAACATTTGGCCCAGCTCGCCCGTAATTTACAAATTGGCGA
>PLMV01000133.1 GCA_003141615.1 Syntrophaceae bacterium | reverse complement strand
ACTATCCGCCGGTAAACTATCTGCCGAACTTTGTAGCCAATTCGGAATAAAACACGTATGGACGAGAATTTTCAGCGTCTATGGCCCTAATGACAGCACGGCTACGATGATAATGTACTGCATCGGCAAAATGCTGAAAAAAGAAAAACCCTTACTTACTAAATGCGAACAGATGTGGGATTACTTGTACTGCTCCGATGCGGCAAAAGCTCTTCTTTTAGCCGGTGAAAAAGGAAGTGACGGAGCCGTATATAATATCGGCAGCGGTATTTGCCGCCCGTTGATTGAATATGTTAAAATATTACGGGATGCGGCCAACCCCGGCCTTGAGCTTGGGATCGGGAAAATCGAATACGGTCGGGGTCAGGTGATGCATCTTTGCGCTGATATCTCTAGAATTAAGAAAGACACCGATTTTAACCCGGCGGTTAATTTTGAACAGGGAATAAAAGAAACCATAAAATGGTACAGGGAGAACTTACAATGAAGAAAATCTCAATTCTTGTCCCGACTTTTAATGAAGAAGAAAATATTAAACCGCTTTGCGCTGAATTAATAAATATTCTTTCCGGAAAATTGCCTGAATACGATTATGAAATTCTTATTATAGATAATTATTCAACGGATAGAACAAGAGAGCACATACTGGAGTTATGCGCGGCTAATAAAAAAATCCGGGCAATTTTCAATGCCAAAAATTTCGGACACATAAGATCACCTTATCACGGAATGCTCCAGACAACAGGCGATTGTACAATAGTCATGTGTGCTGATTTTCAGGACCCGCCGGAAATGATTGTGAGTTTTGTAAGAGAGTGGGGAAAAGGTTCCAAAGTTGTCATTGGCAAAAAAAAGAAGAGTTATGAAAATCCATTAATTTATCTATTGAGATCATTCTATTATAAATTGATAAAACAGATATCAGACACGGAGCAGGTTGAACACTTTACCGGTTTCGGCCTGTATGATAAGACCTTCATCGATGTGCTCAGGCAATTGGACGACCCCATGCCCTACATGCGGGGAATAGTGGCTGAATTGGGTTTTAACAGGATGGAAATAGAATACGTTCAGCAGAAAAGGCGCTTTGGTAAGACAAAGAACAACTGGTACACTCTCTATGACATGGCCATGCTGGGTATAACTTCGTATTCTAAAATGGTGATGCGCTTCGCGACTATTTTCGGTTTCATAATTTCGGGAATGTCTTTCGCCGTTGCAATGTACTACCTTATAATGAAGCTGATCTACTGGGATAAGTTTCCGTTTGGTACAGCGCCTATTATAATCTCGATATTCTTTCTCGGTTCCATTCAACTTTTTTTTATCGGATTCTTAGGAGAATATATTTTGAATATCAATACGCGCGTAATGAAAAGGCCGCTTGTCGTAGAAGAAAAAAGGATAAATTTTTAAATATCTTAAAATACGGAAGGTATATTTCATAAATTATGAATGGATAATACGCGGGATGAATTCTTCTTAAACTTCATTCATCGGGCGTTTAAGGTAAAGGCAAAATGAAAGTCACGTTCCTGGGCACTAACGGCTGGTATGATACTGATTGCGGCAATACGATTTGTACGCTGATAGAGACAAAAAAAGCGTATATTATCCTTGATTCCGGAAACGGTATTCACAAAGCAAACAAATATATTAAAAAAGATCTGCCGATTTATTTATTCCTCAGCCATTTCCACATAGACCATATTGAAGGGCTTCACACACTGGCAAAATTCAAATTTAAGTCGCTGGAGATAATAGGACAAACCGGGACAAAAACAACCATCAAAGAATTTCTTGCTCCCAAATATTCCATCCCTGTTAACAAACTGCCCTTCCCCTGCAAAGTGACAGACGTTAAGGAAGGCTGGCATAGAAGTCCTGTTAAGTTCCGGGCGCTTCAACTTGTTCACGCGTCAAAGTGTTTTGGCTACCGGTTTGAAATTGACGGTAAGGTCATAAGTTATTGCACCGATACCGGTTACTGCAAGAACTCGGCAGAACTTTCCAGGAATGCCGATCTTCTTATCTCTGAATGCGCCCTGCTCAGCGGACAAACATACGATTTCTGGCCGCACATGAATCCCGAACTTGCCGCGAAACTTGCGATCGAATCAAAAGCAAAAATACTTGCTCTTACTCATTTTGATGCCGCATTATATACAACACCGACGAAAAGGGACAAGGCTCAGGCGCACGCGCGAAGAATATTTCCTGAAACTATTTCCGCTTATGACGGGCTGAGAATAAATTTATAACGGTGTCATTCCTGCGCAGAGATTGTGTTGCAATTCTTATTTGTCATTGCGGTGAGTCAATGCTCCACAGGCGGAAATCCAGCGATAGTGCAAATTAAATTTAAGGTGATTAAATTGCCAGTCATTATTTAACCGTTTAATTACCACGGTAATGTTTCCCCCCATCTGAACCTTTTGCAAGATAGCAAACCCAGGAAAGATTGATAAAGACTCGTATGCCGTCACTAGATTATAAATCAAAACCTGCCGATATTTATTTGATCGCCGGAGGGCAGCAGTCGAAAAATCATAGCGCGATTCTAGCCGAAGTATTAAAGAGCAGCAAAAAGAAATCTCCCAACATTGCTTATATCGGCACAGCCAGCGATGATAACAAAGAATTCTTTTTAATATTAAGGCAAATAATTATGGCTGCCGGCGCCG
>PLMV01000214.1 GCA_003141615.1 Syntrophaceae bacterium | reverse complement strand
AATTCCCCTGCGCCACCCGACTCATCAATTTTGACAAATTTCCGCTAACGAACAGTAGTAGAACAATTGTCAAGGCACATCTTGACTGGACACTGTCTGTCAAGTCAAAAATAGGTCAGGACAAATTTATCCCGTACGCGAAGCGTATCGGGATAAGAAAAATACTCCCTCGCTGTTTGCCGTGGAATTTATTTTTGGTAAGGTCTTGATTTTCTAAAAATAATCACCATATTATGAACAAATAAAATATTTCTTGAAGATACCTAGGAAAGCGGATATAGGTTTTTTAAATTGGTCCTAATGAAAATCAGAGTATTCGCTAGCATTCAGGATAACAAATCAAATTATAGTTGGTATGAGGAGTAAGATAATATGGTCGCAACACTGCGTAAATCTTTAAAAACAATAGAGGATTACAAATCAGCCAATCCTCATTACACCGAACTTCTGGATATCATGGCAGACATCTTGATTTTGCGGGAAGAATACCGCAATAATATGAAAGATCCCATTTTTAGTGTGGAAGAAAATTTAATCACCCAAAAAATGGAAGGGGGACTTCCGTTAATTGATTTTACGGGAAAGGAGTATAATTTAACGCGTCCCAAAGAATATTTTAATTCACTAATTTCCATTGCTGAAAAAAGAATGCCCGAAGTGGCGCAAAATATTATCGACATAATTAAAAATGACGAATTTGATTGGGAAAAAATGATTCGCGCTTCTTTTGACCACAAGGTTGAAGAAACTGATGCTCAAGGATTACTTGCTGGCCGCGAAGCTGAAGAAAACATTGACTTGATTGATCTTTTTACCGAGGAAAGTTTAAGGCCGGAACTGGAAATCATTGCTGAAAAATACAGGGAAACAGTAGAAAAATCGAACTGGTCGGAAGGATACTGCCCCATTTGCGGCAAAGAACCGAAAATTGGTGAAATCAGGGACGAAGAAGAAGGAAAGAGATATCTGTTTTGTCATCAGTGCGGCTTTAAATGGCATTTTCACCGGATCAAATGTCCATTTTGCGGCAACGAGGAACAGCATTCTTTAGCTTATTTTGAAGTGGAAGACGAAGAGCGTTACCGGGTGGATGTCTGTAACAAGTGCCGACGCTATATCAAAACCGTTGAATTGTCTAAGTCAAGCGAAGAGCCTAACCTTGACGTTGAAGATATTGCTACTTTGCACCTGGATATGATTGCTTATGACGAAGGCTACAATTAGTCTTAAACCTACGCAGGCTATAACTTTGTTTAAGCATTTTAAGTTTCCCCGGATAACTTAAAAGCACAAAAAACAGTTGAAATATCTTTAATATAAATATTGTAACTGGCAGTTAAGTGGAGCCCCCTCCTTCAGGAGCCGGAGGCTCCCTACAATAATGAGACCCAAGCTTCAGAAATAAAGTGTGCTGAAGCTTGCAGGTCGAATTATCCCGCGAAGCAAAGGATAACGCGACCTCCCGCGGGTTAAGACGAATTCCTCCTCCGGCTGGAGCAGGGGGATCCCAAGCCGCGGGATTAAAATATTTTTAATTACACTACCGCCCGTCTTTTAGTATTAGCTCGCCCATAATTAAACATCATCCTTAAAAAGATAAGAAAATTCAGCCTCCTGCCCTTGACAGGAGATATACCCGTAAATATATTAAACGCGCTTTGCTGGATATAATTTTAAAAGGACTCCGGACAGATAAGTATGGAAGATCACATAATAAAAACATTCAAGGAAAGCAGTCGTGTCAAAGACACTTTTATTAATGAAAATTTAAGCAAACTGGTTAATGTTATTGAGGCGCTGACTACCGCTCTAAAAGCGGGCAATAAAATTTTGCTTTTTGGCAATGGTGGTTCGGCTGCCGATGCGCAGCATATTGCGGCGGAATTCGTGAATCGTTTCGTAATCGAACGTCCGCCTCTTCCGGCCATAGCCTTAACCACAGACACTTCCGTTATTACGAGCATCGGAAACGATTACGACTTCTCCGAAATATTCAGCAAGCAAATCAGGGCCATAGGTCAGCCCGGGGATGTCGCCTGGGGCATCAGCACCAGCGGCAATTCCGCCAATGTTTTAAAAGGCCTCGAAATGGCCAAAAAGATGGGATTGATAACTGTTGCTTTCACCGGCAAGGATGGGGGGGATATAGCAAAGATTGTTGATTTTTCCATTCATGTGTCTTCCTCCAGTACCGCGCGTATTCAGGAAACACATATTACTGCCGGTCATGCTATTTGTGAATTAGTGGACATAAAATTATTTCAAAAACCTGATTTAAAATAATGAGAACTTTTTTCAGAGGTAAGGGTGAAATTTAAAAAAGAACATGCTAATAAACACGGTCAATCCGGCGAGCACCATGCAGACAAAGTTGTCTCGGAAGACCATCCTCAAGAAAATGTGGATATAAATAAAAAGCTGGAAGAAAAGGAAAAAGAGGCTGCGGCCAATTACGATAAGTATCTGCGCGCTGTTGCCGAATTGGATAATTACAGAAAGCGTGCGGCCAGAGAGAAAGCCGACATAGTCAAGTACGGTAACGAAGATATCATTAAAGATATTTTGCCATTTATGGATAGTCTGGATCGGGCTTTGGAGCACGACACCGGCGATGTCCAGGCATTTAAAGATGGCGTGGCTCTGATTCAGGAACAGCTTTTAAGTTGTTTGAAAAAGCATGGCGTGGAAAGGATTGAAACCGCAGGCCTGAATTTTGATCCGAACTTTCACGAAGCTTTAATGCAGATGGAAAGCGACCAGCATGAAGATAACAAAATTGTCAGTGAAATGGAAAGAGGATATTTACTAAATGGCCGGCTTTTAAGACCATCAAAGGTCTGTGTCTGTAAAAAGATAAATAAAGAAAATGATGTATGTGAAAATAATGAGGATATAGGAGAATAAGGAGGAAGAAATATGGGAAAAATTATCGGAATTGATTTAGGAACGACAAATTCGTGCGTAGCCATAATGGAAGGTGGAGATCCGGTTGTTATCGCCAATCAGGAAGGCAATCGCACCACGCCATCTATTGTGGCCATCTCGGAAAACGGTGAGCGGCTGGTGGGCCAGGTGGCCAAAAGACAGGCCATTACGAACTCGGAGAATACCGTTTATGCCGTCAAAAGACTGATCGGCAGAAAATATACATCCAAAGAAGTTCAGTATGATATCAAAATTATTCCTTATAAAATAACGGAAGCAACCAATGGCGACGCTCAAGTTACCGTACGCGGGAAGAATTATTCTCCCGCCGAAATATCGGCTATGATTCTGACAAAAATGAAACAGACAGCTGAAGATTATCTTGGAGAGAAAGTAACCGACGCTGTTATTACCGTTCCGGCATATTTTAACGATTCACAGCGGCAGGCGACCAAAGATGCCGGCAAGGTTGCCGGCCTGAATGTTTTGCGTATTATCAACGAACCCACCGCAGCGGCTCTGGCTTACGGTCTGGACAAGAAAAAAGATGAAAAAATTGCTGTTTTTGACCTGGGCGGCGGAACATTTGATATTTCGATTCTGGAACTTGGCGATGGTGTCTTTGAAGTCAAATCGACCAATGGCGATACCCATCTGGGCGGTGAAGACTTCGATCAACGCGTCATGGATTATCTGGTCGCTGAATTCAAGAAAGATCAGGGCATTGATCTGCGCAGCGATAAGATGGCTTTGCAGCGCCTGAAGGAAGCGGCGGAAAAAGCGAAGATGGAGCTTTCCACAACTATGGAAACCGACATCAATCTGCCGTTTGTCACGGCGGATGCCTCCGGTCCCAAACATATGAATATGAAACTCTCCAGAGCCAAACTGGAATCACTCGTGGAAGAATTAATTAATAGAGTGGTCGGGCCCTGTCAGACAGCAATTAAAGACGCCAACTTATCAACAAAGGATATTGACGAAGTCATCCTTGTTGGCGGTATGACTCGTATGCCGCGTGTGCAGCAGAAGGTCAAAGAACTTTTCGGCAGAGAGCCGCATAAGGGCGTCAATCCGGATGAAGTTGTGGCCGTCGGTGCCGCTATTCAGGGCGGTGTTCTGGCAGGCGATGTCAAAGACGTCTTGTTGCTGGATGTAACACCTCTTTCTTTAGGCATTGAAACTTTAGGCGGAGTTATGACCAGACTCATCGAAAAAAACACGACTATCCCCTGCAAGAAAAGCCAGGTTTTCTCCACGGCGGCCGACAATCAGCCGGCAGTGAGCATTCATGTTCTGCAGGGTGAACGCCAAATGGCTCCCGATAACAGAACACTGGGACGCTTTGAACTGGTGGGCATTCCGCCCGCGCCGCGCGGCGTGCCGCAAATTGAAGTTTCCTTTGATATTGATGCCAACGGAATTGTGCATGTGAATGCGAAAGATCTGGGCACAGGCAAGGAACAGAGCATTAAAATTACTGCTTCCAGCGGTTTATCCGAGGCTGAAATTCAGAAGTTAGTCCGCGAAGCGGAAGCTCACGCGGAAGAAGACAAACGCCGTAAAGAGTTAATCGAAGCAAGAAATCACGCCGATTCTCTGGTTTACAGTGTGGAGAAAAATGTCAAAGAATTCGGCGATAAAGTTGATACTACGGAAAAGACCAAAATTGAAGAAGCGATAACTAAAACGAAAAAAGCTCTGGAAGGCGATGATATTGATGCCATCAAGAAAGCTCAGGATGAATTGATGACTGTTTCACATAAATTGGCGGAAGCCATGTATGCAAAGACAGCCGGAGGCCAGGGTGGACCGGAGGCTGGCGGCGGAGCGCAGCAACATTCAGGCGATCAGCAACAAGCGTCAGGCAAAAAAAATGACGATGTGGTCGATGCCGACTTTGAAGAAGTAAAATAACAAATATTTAACCCCGAAAGCCCGAAATGGCGCACGCTGTTTCGGGCTTTTTTATATCGACCGGAGCTGAAAAATATTATACAATAATAAAAAAGGTAGCGGAAATATGGGCAGCTTTGACTCATGCAGGAAAATTGTTGTTGTCGCGTTCTGCGGCTTAGCGTTTTTGATGGTGGCATTATCGTCAGCGTTTGCCGGAGAAAAGCGCAATGCAATTTCTTCTGATCAGTCCGGATGTCCGGCGATTCTTCTGACTAACGAAGATTACTTCCCTGCGTTGTTAAAGGCCATTGATGAAGCGCAAAGCGAAATCTTTATGTCNNGGACATGATTATAAGCTTGATGCCGAAAACCAGCAGACAAAACAACTTCTCGAAGAGAAAGGTGTCAAGGTCTATTTCGATTCACCGCGCCAAACAACACATACAAAACTTATTGTAATTGACGAGCGGCTGGTTCTTCTGGGCAGCCACAATCTTACGCAAGCGGCTTTGAAATATAATAATGAGATTTCTATTTTATTGGACGGGCCTGATTTGGCTAAACGTGCCCGTAACTATATGCTGAAAATTATCAAGGAGGCAAAATGAACTTTTACCGGATATTTGACAAAATATTAATTTTGTTGCTGGTAATTTTTTTCCTCTGCTTTTCAAAAATGGCAATTGCTGACGAAAAGATTGTTCCGCTTACATCTCCGGAATTAAAATTTTCGCCAGTAAAGTCGCCAGTGGTCGAACTTCCGGCAATTATACTTCCGTCGGGCAAGCTCAACCGCAATACTTTAGGATGTGTGCTTCCCCTCTCCGGACAGTATGCTGATTTGGGAAATAAAGCGCGGGATGCCATTTTGTTGGCTGCGGGGATATCTGATGAGAAAAACAAAACCTCGCGGAAAGTTATTGTTGAAGATTCCCACGGATTGCCGGAAGGAACAAAAGCGGCAATCGCACATTTGGCCAATGCTGAAAATGTTATGGCGATTATTGCCGTTACCGGAACCGCTGAAGCCATGGATGCGGCCCGCGAAGCAGACAAATGGAAAGTGCCTTTAATTTTAATAACACCCAAAGAAGGGGTGACTTCTATAGGCGAATATGTCTTCCAGAATTTCTTGACCCCCACTCAGCAAATCAGGGCTTTAGTAAAATATGCCCTGGATGATTTGAATTGCGCAATATTTTCCGTCTTATATCCTAAAGATGATTATGGCGAGGAAATGGTGAAAATTTTTCGTGAGGAAGTAATGCGCATAGGCGGCAAGGTGGAGAAAGCAATTTCCTACAGCAAAAATCAAACAGATTTTAAAGAAGAAATCAATAAATTAACCGGCACTATTGTTAATNNTTTTTATGATGTGAAAGGCTTTCAACTTTTGGGTACAAGTTTATGGCACTCGCCGGATTTGTTGAAAAATGGCACGGAATATCTGGAGGAAGCCATTTTCGTTGATAGTTTTTTTACAAATAGTTTTTATCCGGAAACGAACAACTTTGTTGATGTTTATTACACAAAGTATAGCCGTGAGCCGGAAAATATTGAAGCGCTGGCTTATGATACAGCAGGAATAATCATTGGCGTTTTGGATNNATCTTTTGATTCAGATAGAGTTGCTCAAAAGACTCCTTTTATATTGAAAGTTACAAAAGGAAAATTGGAGCAAGTAAAATAGGTTCAAGCAAAAAGGCGAAAAGGAAAAAGTTTTATGCGATTTTTACTTACCAACGATGATGGAATTTACGCCAAAGGATTAAGCGCGCTCTATCGGGAGCTTTCCAAAGAAGCTGATTGCCTGATTGTCGCGCCGGAAATTGAACAAAGCGCGGTAGGACACGCTATTACTATTTTTCGCCCCCTTATGGTGCGCCGCGCCACCAAGAACGCTAACTTTTTGGGATACGCGGTTTGCGGCACACCGGCGGACTGCGTGAAAATAGGGATTAAAGAATTATCGGATAAGCCGGTGGATTTGGTTGTTTCGGGAATCAACAGAGGAGGCAACGCCGGTATCAACGTGCTTTATTCGGGAACAGTGTCCGCCGCGACCGAAGGGGCAATACTGGGCGTTCCCTCTATGGCCGTTTCTCTTGACACTCATAAGGAAGCGGATTTTTCCTATGCCGCCAAATTTGCCCGCAAGATGACCCGATTAATCCTAAGCAATCCGGAACAGCTTAAAGGAAGCGCGATTAACGTTAATATTCCCTGCATTCCCCGTGAAAAAATCAAAGGGGTTGTGGTTGTCCGGCAGGCAAAGAGCAATATTGTCGAAACTTTTGAGAAGCGCGTAGACCCCAGAGAAAATATTTATTACTGGTTTGCCGGTGAATCTCAATCCGCCCGTAAACAGAAAGATACCGATGTCGGCGCGCTGGCTTCCGGCTATATAACGATTACACCGATTCATTCTGACTTGACCAGACACGATTTACTCGACACGCTCAAGGATGCTGTGAAGCAAAGCAACTTTTAGAGAAAAATACAGTACGCTCTTACTTACCGCTTACACCTACGTAGTTTCAGTAGTGGAAGGTAATTCGCAGCGCGATGGCTCGGCGCGAAGCGTCCGAGCCATCGTGAAAGCTCACCAGCGCGGCTCTGCTGCGTCCGGTGGAGCGCTTTGTTCGGCATTCTGTAAAATAAGTTCCCAATAACCCACATCAATCCACTGATTAAATTTCCAACCAACTTCCTTGAAATGTGCAACTTTTTGAAATCCCAGTTGTTCGTGCAGAGCCACACTACCTTCATTAGGTAATGCAATCCCTCCAATGACACTATGTAAGGAACGGTTATGAAGCTCGGTTATCAAAGATTCATACAGTCTTATTCCTAATCCTTTACCAATAAAATCAGGCTGAAGATAAATGGTGCTTTCCACCGAGAAACGATAGGCACTGCGAATTTTCCACTTGCTTGCATATGCAAAACCATTGATTTTTCAATTTTTCTCCAATATAAACCAAGGTAAAGAAACTGTTACTTTTGCAATCCGATCCTTCATCTCTTTTATAGAAACGGGCTCCTCTTCAAAAGTGATAATCGTATTGATAATGTAATGATTGTAAATGTTGCATATAGCCTCTGCATCCTCAGTACTTGCATTGCGTATCATAAAAGTCCTTCTGCCGAACAGTGTTTATATGTATCTTGTATAATAACCTAAACATCGCAAAATTGCGGTATAATACCCCAACTAATTTACTAGAGATTACATGCCGCGCTTATATAAAGATTATTGATTAAAAGATTGTATACACAATTGGAAATGTATTTTCAACTTTACAGGAAGTTACACTTATCTCTACTCAATCATAACGCAACTGGAGCATCAAAGTTGATCCGGCTATTTTTAAACCATCCTTTTTTATGGTGGACACTAATTCATCAAGAATTGTGTCTGCATTTTCATCGAGGTTGACGATTTGTTTGTTACAGGAAGTTAGTGTTTGTTGACTACACCTACTAAGAACCAAGCATTGAGAATAAATATTTTAATGATTTGTGTTTGAAATGTTTAATCTGTAATAGCGCGTTTCACTCCCGTCTGCTCAGCAAGACACATACTACCTAAAAGTGCCTTTGCGGGTGAATAACCTCTGAAAAATGGCACGATAGCCAGACAGGTACAAAAACTTATTAAATGCTTTATCCTGTTTTTTAATAACCTTAAAAATATCAAACGAATCAGCTTTGGGCTGATACCCAAGTAACTCCCGCGTCTCGGTCAGTTCAAGGCGTTTAATCTTATTGTCTGAAATGGCATTAGCGATAGCAAAGGTTATATCTGGCGTTTCCAAGCACTTTAGCAATAGTTCATTAAAATCATCTGCATTTATAAAGGCATCCATTTCATTGAACGACCAATGTTTGTATTCTTCGGGCAATACATACGCCCCAATTCGTAAAACTATACTCGGTAACCCCTCATTAAACGCAAAGTAGGCGGCCAACGCCTCGCCAAAACATTTTGATACCCCATAGAGATTATTAGGTCTTACTGGCATATTGACCTTGACCTCAACATCTGCCGGATATGCTGCTACAACATGCACGCTGCTGGCAAATATGAAACGTTGACAGCCAGCCTCATGAGCGGCTCGAAATATATTGTACGTGGTGATGATGTTATTGGCTAATAGTGAATCTACAAAGTCCGCCTTTGGCGAGCGGTCTGCGGCCAGATGAATGACCATGTCAATACCTGCACAGGCTTTCCGGCAGGCTTCTAAGTTTTGTAAGTCGCAGACCAAGCTTTCGCCCGACAATATGCCAAGCCTTTTTGTTTCCCAAGCCATCTTATCTACGATTCGAACAGTATATTTATCTGCGGCAAACCGAGCAAAATATGAACCTATCTTTCCGCAACCGCCGGTGATGAGAATTCTAGATTTCAATGATTTATCCATCTGTGTTCAGAATATCGCCCTAATAATGCTTAAATGTCCTGACCTATGACCTGCCGCAAATACCTGTACCACATGCTAAGTTAAAGTTCAGCAGTTTTTTGTTTATTTCCGATTGAAAGGTTGTATTGATTGGGAAAATAAGAAAAACAACATTACAGGAAGAAGTGATTGTTGAGTTCACCTGCTTGGTTTCAGTAATGGGCAGTTGTCAGGATTGAGGATTACTATTTGAATAGTGGTATTCAATTTAATTTTTCAAAAATTTGTCCTGAATGTTTTTGACCTTTATGAAAAGCACCGAGAAAGATATATTTAAGTGTTTCATGTCCATTCTTTGATATCTTTTTTGGAAATACACCATGTATTTCCAAAAGTTCTTGCCTGAACGTTACAATATCGGCACAAAGGAATGGGGTTGGCCAAATAACGCAATATCTCTTTTGCAGTACGTGATTTGTAAATATCTATTAAATCTGCCTCCGTCACCTCAATATTTTTGGAAAAATACTTATTGAAGTGCTGAAAATGCGAGGAAAGACCACACGTAGACAATCTGCCGTCTTTTAAAAAAATGCACCCATTGCCGTAACCACATGCCTTAAATTTTTTTTTATAATCCTGACTTCCTCTCAAATCATACACGCGATGACACATGGTCTTTATCGGCTCTGTCTCAGAGGTTCCGTCAAAATTAAAAAGAACACCATACAGTTTTGCCGTTTGAACCATCTTTTCAAAATCAAGATTAATTGGATATCTTGTAACAGACACTCTGATATTGTTATCTTTGCATGTTTTCCAGAATATCTCCTTCTGCTTGAGTAGTAGTAGACCGTTTGTGACAATATAAATACCCGTTGATGGATTGGGAAACGCCTTGCGGGTAATATACATGAAATCAAGCAATTTTGGATGAAGAAGTGGCTCTCCACCCATTAGTCTGATCATTCCCACATTTTTATGGAAAAGTTCGGACATTCTGTTCATATCTCTTTCAAAAACTTCAATATCTGCAAATATTTCATCAGCAAGAGGCGCAAAGTGACTACACGAAGCACAATTCAGGTTACAGTGCTCTGTCAAGTGAACTTCGAAATATCTTAAATAATTTAAATGATACTGATACCAATACTGACGTTTTATCTTTTCCCGATGATAACGATAATATAAAATTATATTGTTCGCCAAACTCTCTCCCAATAACAAGAATAACGATTTTTTAACAAATATTCTTAACTTTGACACTGTAAATACCAATTATTTTTTGATTTAAAAATGGAAAAAACAATCCATATTTTTACAAAAAAAATTAACGAAGCCTTTCACAGCCAAGATAAAGAGCATTCTACAATAGATGACCTGTCCCAAATACTTGTACCACAAGTTAAGTTGGAAGTTCATCCATTTTTTGATTATTACCGATTGAAATGTTGTATGAATTGGGAAAATAAGAAAAACA
>PLMV01000127.1 GCA_003141615.1 Syntrophaceae bacterium | reverse complement strand
CGACTAACGTTGGGACAGTAGTGTTTTATTATTACCTTTCACTCTCAATAAAAAAGCTACCCGGTTTTTCCGGGTAGCTTAAGATAATTGAAGCTCCCCGCTGCAATCATCGGGGTTTGCGTGGACTGAAGTATTCAAATATTAATTTTTCTTCAATCCTGGACTTATTCTTCTAAGCCATCATCGTCTTTTTTGACAGTCGCCGCTTTCAGAGGTCTGATCTTTCGGTAGACTTCCTGGGGAGTTTTTTTATTGCCGTCAACCGTGAGAAGCCTATCTATCGTAATCCCGAAAAGTTTTTCATTCTCTTCCAGATAAGGCTCAAGCAGATTCCAGTCTGCGTCGGTAATTTCTACAAACTCACCTCCATTGAGCTGCTCATCAACAAGTTTTTCGTGCGGATCCCGGACATAAATTGCGCCGCCGGAAGCAAGAGAAAAAATATTCGAACCAGGGTATGGTGTATCGTATTCGCAAATAGATCCGTCCTCATCGTCAAAGCCAATGCCGTTGAGAATGACAAAACCACCGCCATTGAGCGGATCACCGGCCATAAACGATTCGGCAAGGTAATCCAGAGCAGTGCCGTTAATCACCACCCGCGGTTTGCCGACAGCATTAATTAAAGGCCTGCCTGCCGCGTTACCCATTATATACGCGCTGCCTCCTTTGGCCCCGTACATGAATGTCTGGCCGACATCGCCAAATACCACAAGCTTTCCCTCTTTCATGATCTGGCAGAGTTGATCCTGTGCATTGCCGTGAACATAAATTTCCATGCCGTCAATGCCTGACGCCAGATAATCACCGGAAGCCCCGTAAATATCGATTCTTACATCTTTTGTGTCCGGACCAAAACCACAACCGGTAAACCGCTGACCGCGATATTTGTAAACAATAAACCGCTTCCAGCCGAGCTTGAAGGCCTTCACCATCATTACCGCGTCACATTTATCACCTTCCGGTTCAAACTGTTCGGCGTCAATAACCAGAATTTTCTCATTGTTTTTCGGCGCGCGAAGTTGATCGCGGCTGGCAAAATTAATCCGGCTGAATCGTGAATGAGACATTTCTGTGATCATTTGTGACGCGTCGAAAATCTCATCCAGAGCTATTTTCAGGACATGCAGCAGAGAACTTCTTTTTATCGTGCCCGTATTGAATCTTCGATCATTCAAAAGCGTTAACGCACTGACGGCTGCTTGCTTGCAGTTATCACTTTTCAGGGCATAACCCTTGATCGACTCAATGCAGAATCTGAGCTTGTCCGGATTAAAGCTTCCCATGCTATTCTTTACATAGGCAAACAATTTTTCAGCGGCGGCTGAATAATCATTTCCGGTAAATAAAGCACCCAGCTTTGCTTCTATGGGCTCGTAGTCTTCCGTAACTGTTATCTTTTTGGCTACATCACAGGTGGCTTTGCCTTTTGGTGTTTTGATTACCTTTCCGAACTTGTCGGTACAAATAAGCTTCATACCATCTACGGTATCTTTCAGGCTGAAAATAAATGAACCGCCATCTGTATAGCTGCCGCCGCGGGCATTCCAATATTTGTCGGCGATGGGCCCGAAACGCGGATCTTCCCGCTCCAGCGAGATTAAAGTCGCGTCAATGGCCTGCTTTTCCGAACAAATCAAACCAACCTGAACTTCCCCTTCCTGCAGAGCAAACACCTGAGGACGCAGCATAGCGGTATCGGTAATGCCTATCAGCTGGAATTGATCATTTTTAACGTCATTTCTCGCAATGATGAAGAACCAAGGTCCATCCGGCGATGCGCCTACATGATTGGTTTGAATAGCTTTATACAGCTCCTGCTTTTCAGCAGGCAACATATCAAAGTCCCTTTCCGAAGTCGGCGCCATGGCCTCAATCAGGTATTCGAGCGGATATTTATATACCCTGCTCCACAAATCCAAAAGCAGTGCGGCTTCTTCCGTATCTGTTAGAAACAGGGGGTAATAATTGCGCTGTTTGAGATATTCATTCACGGCTTGATAATTAGCAAAGTCACCGTTATGGACTAACGCTTCATTGAGCGCGCTAAACGGATGGCAGCCACCCGGATGCCAGACACGTCCGCGTGTCGGATAGCGCTGGTGAGCCAGCCACGCATGCGCTTTGAAGTCTTCCAGTTTATAGTATTTAACGACGTTCTCCGCATATCCCACGATTTTCAGGATCATCATGTTCCTGCCGTGCGACATGACAAAAGCCTTTTTTTCACCAAGAGACGCGTAATAATGCGTGTTAATCTTAAAGCTGTTCTGATAGAGAAATTCATCCTCGGCGTCACGTCTTTCCATTGATGAAAATTTATTATCAGAAATGAATTTATCAAGGACATCATCCTTAACGCGCACAAAATAACGCATAACATCAGGAGGCCGCACATCCAATCCGATACTGCGGTGATCATCAATGGTGGCCAGCTTCTCCGCTTTATCGATTTTAAAGTATGGTTTGACGTAGGTATCTTCAATTTCAGTACACACGCTCGCGTCAAGAAGAGCAATGTGCAGCATGTAATCATCCTGGAGTACTTGTTTGGATACACCCATCGCTTCGGGAATAAACCCGACAGCTCCAATACCCCCGCCTTTTCCATTACCTCTGTTGTGCATCTGCACGGATGGCTCAAAGATGTTCTTCCCCGTTACAGGAATCGAACAGATAAAACCTGTTACGCCGCAGCCTCCCTCTTCTTCAGTGTTTTGGCTCAAAGGCGGTACTTGGCTACAAATTTCAGCACGTGATATAGTTATTTTTTCAACATTGTCCATTATTAACAAACTCCGAATTATTTACTGTAATCTATATGCTCTAGCAAATCAGTCCGGCCGACAAGTTCTCTTACACTCCGCATGCCGAATTTCTGCAGTATTTCCACAAGCTGGACATTCCAGGCATGATACATATTAACCAGACGCTGCGTTGCCCATTCCTCATTGAACAAATCGGCCAATTCCGAATCTGTGGAAGCAATGCCGCGGGCACAGCCCCGGCCTGATTCGCAGTTTCCACAGCGGACACATTCCAGAGAAACCAATTCCGCAGTCCCGATAACCGCGCCATCCGCTCCCAGACAAATGGCTTTGGCCAAATCATGAGCAGTCCTTACTCCACCGGAGGCAATGAGGGTTATCGCATCCCGCACGCCCTCTTCCTTTAAAAAATTATGAACCTTCATGATGGCATATTCAATCGGCATGGCAATGTTCTTTTTGGCAATGTCCGGCGCAGCGCCGGTGCCGCCGTATCCGCCGTCAATGTGAATGATATGAGCTCCTGCATAGTATGAACCGACCGCAACCATATCCACATCATTGGGTGTCGAAACCTTAACGGAAATAAGCGCGTTGGGATTGATTTCTTTGATCCAGTCAATATGCTTCTTGTGATCTTCGATGGAATACACCGAATGAAATGGAAAAGGTGAAAACAAGGAGGTGCCTTTGACTGCTTCACGCATCCGGGCAACGCTCTCTGTATTTTTTTCACCCAGAAGATGCCCGCCGAGGCCGGGTTTAGCACCCTGCGCGTATTTGAATTCCACTATTTTTACCCGCTGGATTGTTTCTTCTCGCACCCCAAATAAACCTGTCGCCACCTGAGTGATCACGTGGTCGTTATAAGGTTGAAGCACCTCCGGGTATCCTCCCTCACCGGTACAGGTAAATGTATTCCATATCTTCGCGTTGTGCGCCTTGGAAACCATTGTCGGCAGACTTACCGACCCGAAGGACATGCCGCCGCCATAGACAGGTGTGGAAATGATAATATTGGCGCGGCCATCATTTCTTCTGTTTAGGGGAATCTCCGTTGATATTTCAAACTTATCAATCTTAGGACGTCCTTCAGGGAACTTTAAGCGCAGTTTGTCGAAACCGCCGCCGGAATTACCTGTATTATATTCAAGATCAGTTCGTTCGGGCGGATATCCGGTTTCCGCCATGATCCAGGTTCCGGTAATCATATCCGCTGTCCAGCGATAATCGCCGAGCGTTTGGTACATGGGATTGAGAGTGACGCTCAAAGCTTTGCGCGGACATTTCGCCACACAATAAAAATCGTTGTTCTGGCATTCAAACCCGATACATTTATAGTCTATCGGCACACTCATCTTGTTGTGCCCTTCGAGTCTTTCATGAACTCCGTAGGGGCAAGATTTTGCGCAAGTACCGCAGTTGATGCAAGCACTAGACCTGGTGACTTTATATTTCGGCACTTGGTGCTTGAATCGCGAAGGCATTTTTTTAATTTTTACAGCCGAAGGTGGTTTCATACGTTAGCTTTTTCTCTATTTTTAAATAGTTTTCCAAAAGTTTCATTATCGATTTCTTCAAAGAAGATAGCTCTTCCGGTTTCACCGCGCAATCTGCGTGCTTCACGGATACCCATCGCGCCCATTACTTCGAGAAGCTGCGAGTGCCAAGCGCCCATGAGGTTAACTATCCTATGCATTATGGTGCGCACGGCAATTTTTTCCAATCCTTCAGGGAGCAGAATGATCTTCTCCGGCTCTTCATATAATCTGGCGCCAAGCGCGATAAGCAGCGGCAAATCTATCGCGGTTAAATCCGCGCCGCAAAGCATTGCCTTTGGCACATGTTCGGCCATGGCTATTCCGCCGGAAAAAATAATAGTAACTTCATCACGAATTCTATCCTCAACCAGCCTCAAATGCACGGCACGGATAATATCCTTGGCCAGACGCTTGTTTGTATTTGATGAACCATTATTCTCCATACCGCGATAATCGGCCACAACATGGATGATCTCCGCACCACTATGTGCCAGTTGGGCAACAGTGTTTTCCACAAACTTTGTTGCCGGAACGCGAATGATGGTAAGTCCGTTATTAATTTTTTTAATTTTATCCTGCAGTGCAGGCAAGGCACTTAATATTTCATCAATATAATCAATCGCTACCATTCTTACACTTTTGATCAACGCCTGATGTTTATCAATTTCCTTATGGGAAATTAATGGAATGATGTTTTTTAGATATTTTTTTGCATCCGCTGCAATATGATCTGCGGACAATACGATACAGGTGTTAAGTTCTGCAGCTGCTCGGACGACGGCGATTTTTACATTCGGACTCAAATTATCTTTGGGAAAATCAAAAATAATGGGAATCGGAATATCAATTGTATCATGAACTTTTGAAAGCAATTTGCCCTTTTCATCAAAGGTCAGGTGATTAAGCTTCCTGCCCAGCTCAACGGATGTGCTGATGTATTCCCGTCCATGAATTCCGTCGCGTGTCGGGCGGACAATTTCCGACATATCGGTCCACATACTGTCAAACCCCGGGCCTGTAAACGGGCCTCGATAACCGGCGCCGGTGACCGGAACCTTACCATCCTCCGCCTGCTTCCATAAAGTAAGAAGCATATCGGACTGCCAGTAGGACCCGCCGATATTTAAAAAGTCCTTATCCAGAGATTTTTCCAGCGCTCCGCGGGGACATTCCTGAATGCACCTAAAACAGTTTCTACAAACCACTGTGTTCGGGTCAGCCATTTTACGTGGATCGCCGCCTTTGCCCCGTTTATGCGCTTCATAAATGCACACTTTGGTGCACCTGCCGCAATTGATGCAGTTTTCTCCGCGCTCTATCGTGAATTTGTATATATAATCCAGATTAAGCGGCGTTACTTTAGCGTGAATGTGATATTTCTTTGGCATAATCTTAATTCATCTTTTCCATAATTTGTTATTCCATTTCCCTGTGGTTTAGTTATTCCGATCCACCATTTCCCAGTAATCCTTACTATCATCAACTCTTTTGAGAAATTCAGCAATCTTTTCTTCGGGGCGGCCGATTTTGGCTTCCATTCTTTTTTCCAGCGCATCCCAAAGCAGCATCAGTTCGAGATTGGTTTGACAGATTTCCTCACAGGCTTTGCAATGCATGCACATGAATACATTTTCCGCTTCTTCTTTAGTCACCGGCCGACCTTCGATAAGTTTTTTGGCCAGAGCAATTTTTCCTTTCGCGGTCACTTCTTCATTTCCAGTAACCAAGTATGCCGGACATACCGCAATGCAGTTGCCGCATTTGGCGCAGGCATGTGTCGTCAGTTCAAAATCGAGACTGTCGATTTTCTTATCCTTACCCATGAGCAGCGTCGCAATTTTGCCAATAATCGGTGACAGCAGAATCAATAGCTTTATGGAAAAACCAAAAATTGCCGGATTAAAAACAATTGCCGGAATATTGAAGAACTTTGATTGAATCCCGAAAAACTTGCCCGGATTCAT
>PLMV01000015.1 GCA_003141615.1 Syntrophaceae bacterium | reverse complement strand
AAGCCTTGACATAATTTGTCTTCGTGCTAATTTCATAAAAACAGGTGAAATTAAATGGTCACGATGCAGCAAGACATTAGGGAAATGAAGCATTTTAGAAAATGGGCTGAGAATAAAAATCCATTTCTAGCAGTAACGGCCATGATAATCGCTGGCTTTTCTCAAGAATGTTTTGAAATATTTGAATCAGTAAGAAAAGGAAAAAGAATAGAAGGTGATATTCCTCTGCCTTCGCTAAAGAGATGGCTCAAGCTATATCGTAACCCTAACAGGATCGGTAAAGTTTTGCTCAATGCTCTAAGGGACATTAATGATGATACGGCCAAAGGGGTAGCTATCATTGAAGGCCTACTTAAAGGAGCCAAGCAACTGCAAAAAATGACCGGTGAACAGTTAAAGGCAGAATGGGAAAAGATACTTCCCGATGACAGGAAAGAAATAATCGAAGACGGTCATAAGACAATTGAAGAATATAAGGAATATTTAATTCATGATTTTATATGTGAAGCAAATGAAGAAGAGGCGAAGGAATTTAAAAAGAACTTAACAAAGCCAGAGCTCATATTTTTTATTCGCGTGATGGTTCCCTCCTTCAGTCTTTACGGCACCTATCCGGTTGACCTTCTCAGAAAGTCACAGCACGGTGATAATGTTGCACTTGAAAAACTTATCAGACTAGATAAATCCATTATTTTTGACCCCAAAATCAGCGGAATCATCCATCAAGCTCAGGCACTGAAAATACAGGAAAGAATGTCCATGATAAAAAAGGCATTCAGAAGCTCACCGAAAATAAAAACAGACATGAAAACGATAAAATGCAATCTTGGGGGACTTATCTCATATTTCTCCATTATGATGAGACAAAAAATCACCGCAGCGGATATAAGCCGTTTATATGACGCAATCGCTGATGACATGGGTATAGATGAAGTTGATCCGGATCTTGATATGACCCCCGAAACTTTTGAAAAAGCCATTCAGAGGGCTCGGACTATGTGGCATATCATTCTAATACCGGACAAAAAATAATTCAGTTTCTGTCCGGTTCCTACTTTCCCGCCTATGTAATAACTCTTCCCATGGGAGAGATATTACAAAAAATCGAATACCACGATAGAGTTCATAAGGCCGACACTTCAAGCTTAGGCAGCTGTGATGCAATGCCTTGTCCATTATCCGAATCATCGTCCCCAACCGTTTACAACCAGATTTACCAAACCAAAACACATGGAGGTAACGCAGATAAGCGCCTGCGCGCAGGGACGCCGGTAGAGCGCCCGCAAGCGCTGGCAAGCACAGGCAGGCCCACGAGAATCATGAATTATTCGATCAAGTTTATTCACAGGGGTGGCATATGACTATCAGCCACCCCGCAAACGTGAATAATATATTAGCATCAGGGGTTGATACTCTTGTCATATCACTTAATATTGATTGGAGAGATACAGCGCTATTCGCTATTCTTGATGAAGTTAAAGAAAAGGCGAAACAATACAGTTTTGATTATCCTGGACATTTAAAACATTTCAATCCTGAAGAAGTCTGGCTGTTCACAATAAAGCCCCATGGGACAAAGGGCTTTTCGTGGATCTTAAGCGGATCTGATTTTTCCTTCAAAATAGCCAACTCACCCGAACCTGGTTCAAGACCCAATGCGATGATCGAGATTCGATCCGAAGCNNCCTGAAGAAGTAATAAAAATAGCCCTGAGCCTCATTAAAGCGAATGGAGGGCATATAATTGAGGCAAAGCCCAGCCGTGTGGATCTCTGTGTTGATTTCTTGATTCCTGAAGAGATCTGGTCTTCTGATTTAATGGAATATGCCGTCACCAGGGCAAGCGATTTTGCACCTTACTACCGATTTAAGAAGCTCACAGGTATCAGGATCGGAAAAGGTGCTATCTCAGCTCGACTCTATGACAAGCCTTTAGAAATCCAACAGCAATCAAGAAAAGTCTGGATGTTCGACATTTGGGGGCTCAATGAGGTTCCAAAAGGGAAAAAGATAATCCGGATTGAATTTCAGTTACGGAGAGAAGTTTTAAGAGATATCAAGATTAAAAATATTGATGACCTGTTTCAGAAAATAGATGGTGTATGGGCGTATTGCACAAAAAGCTGGTTAAAGTTTCAGGATCGTCCCGGGCTGCATCATACCCAACGGACCACTTTCGATTGGTATGAAGAAATTCAAAATGGCTTTGCAGGTGTTCAAGGTGCAGAACCTCTTGTCAGAGAAAAAGCCGTCAGGATTGATAAACAGAGATTAATACAACAAGCGAATGGGCTAATTATCGCCTTACACGCTATTGATCAGGAAGAAAAAAGCGCAGATCGAGACAAACCCGTCAACATAGAAGACTGCCTTTATTCATATGTCGATGAACTGAGTANNAAATAAGGCGGTCCGAAAAATGATATTGACCGCCGACAAAAAATGCCCCATAGACTGCCCCAAAGGAGGTGGCTATATGGGCGGACATTATCGATTTGATGATAAAGCAGGGCGATTCTACGTTTGTGTTTACTGGCAAAAGAAAAAATATCGCATTTTTCGTTACCTTGATGAACCAATCTGGCATGAAAAGACGGCATCCAAACTCCTGAATAAGATAAGGG
>PLMV01000166.1 GCA_003141615.1 Syntrophaceae bacterium | reverse complement strand
TCTTTGGCAAACTGTTTTTCTCCTTCAAAATAATAACAGCCGTCGCAGCGAATATTGCAGCGGTTAGACATGTCATAAGTTGATTCCCGCAGAAAAAAATATTTCCTGACTTTTTCCCAACGCGCTTTAATTTCCGGCTGGGCTAAGAGTTCGGAAAATTTCGGCTTGGCTGATTCCAGCGATGCTTTATTATTAGGCATAGATAATTAACTTCTATTAATTCTTTGAGGCAAGTTTTTCCTCAATGTAATCAGCGATCAGACGAATGGTTTTCAACTTGGGATAATCGTCTTCATCTATCGTAATCTTGTATTCATCCTGCAGAACTAAAGCAATAGTAGCCAGATCCATGCTATCGATGCCCAGTTCATCCACCAAATCCATATCCGGATTAAATGTCTCCACCGTTACGTCTTCTAATTTAAGTTCCTCAATAATAATTTCGGCCACATGCCGGATAATGCCTTTTACATCGTGACTTGCAGGCATCCCTATCCTCCTTCTATGCTTATTTATTTTTATCTATTTATCTTTTTCGCGATAATCGAACCGCTGCATACAATATTCTCTTTATGCGCCACCTTAAAGGAAAACAAAATCTCTTCACCTGCTTCTTCGCCGGATATGTTTAGCGACAAAGTTTCTCCGGGTCGCACCGGCTGGGTAAATCTCACTCTTTTCAGCGCGTGCAACTGAACCTGCTCACCTTTTGCCAATGCATTCTGGACGATGGCCTGCTCGACCATATAAATTAAAGCTATTCCCGGGAGAATCGGCTCGCCGGGGAAATGCCCTGAAAACCAGGGTGAATCAGCCGGAACATTTGCCAACGCTTCAATATGATTATGATTAACCGCTTTTACTTCTGTTAACAAACTCCATTGACTTTCCAACAAATTGTACCCCATTGGTTAACGTCAAAGTTAAATTAACGCCATAAGGTATAAATTCATATCATTGATTTTTTTTCAACCAAAATTTTAATGAGACTCGCTGAAAACGAGCGAAGTGAAGTTTGAAGCGTCAGTCGAATTATCCCCTGAGCGAAGCGAATGGGGATTTGAGACTCGCTGACTATGTACTTTAACTTATCATGCAATAATTTGATCTATGACTTCGCTGTATCCTTGAAATTTTGTTTTTAGAATTTTTCTCAGTTCTCCCATATCTTCTTGTGCCAATAGCCTATCAAAGTCATCTGCTCGTAAATTTAACTGTCTACAATACTTGTCAAGAACTGCCTGGGGAGTAATATTTCTAAGCTTAGCAACACGATTCGTTGCCATTTGCCTCGTATAGGCGCCACGACGCACTAAATGTATCACCTCAAGAATTTGACCTAAAGCTGATGGCGTTTGGCGTGTTAGTGTTGGTAATTCACTATTAGATTTTAGTTTCATATCTTCAGTTCCGCTAACTTGAGTAACCTTTGTTCTAAGGTTTGAAAGCGGTAATAGTCGTCTTAAAGTAGAATTAAACGTGTCCACAAGTGGTTCAGCATGTTCTTTTACAAATCTAAAGACCTCCGAATCGACTTCTACTTGATGGTATTGCATGTTTACACCTCCATTTATTTTTTTGTTGCACCAAGTATACTAAAGTACGTCAAGCATGTCAAGTACTTTTTTAGTGCTTAAATAATGCTTGTAGAAATAGCTTAAGGCGAAGGGGTCAAGTCTCCTCTTGGCTCATGTTAAAAAAGAAAGCCGAAGTTAAGTCTCTATATTTCAGACAAAATAGGGCAGCTAGAAGCAGAGGGATTGTTGAAAAACCACTTGTTTGGAGGCTGTTCAAAAATGTTCAGATGCAAGGCGCGCAAAAACCGAACCGCGAGGCGTATTGTTTAATACGTTGAGCGATGCGGTTTGCAGCGCAACGCCGCAGATGGGCGTTTTTCAACAGCCTTAGTTAATATCTCTGCTGATTAAATCAGAGAGGGGAACGATTTTCAGCCCCTTTATAACAAGTCCCTGCAATATTTTTTCAACCTCCGGCAATAAAATAACGCTGTCTTCTTTACTGCGTGGCGGCACATCATGTAGTAGAATGATATCGTCGGCCTTAACTTTTTTAAGTATTCTGGAACCAAGATTTTTAACACGGCGATTGCCGGCGTCAAAAGCGCGACAACTAAAGGTTACACAAAACATTCCCATTTTATCCAGAATCGGGGCCAGTTTGGGATTAATTATTCCCACCGGCGGCCGGAATACCAGAGTATGTATTCCCATTTTCCTCAACACTTCCTGAGCCCTGAATATTTCCTGATAAAGATAATTATAACTTCTAAGCATCACAAAAGGATTATGATGGAACGAATGATTGCCAATGGTGTGGCCGCGGGCAATTATTTCCCTGATGATTTCCGGATAACTCAAAGCATTGGCGCCGGAAACAAAAAAAGTCGCTTTCACTGAATACTTATCAAGCAAATCGATGATTTGTCTTGTTGTCGACTGGGCCGGGCCATCGTCAAAAGTGAGAGCGACCAGATTCTGCCCAGTATTGCCGCGACTGATTACAGGCAGGAAGAAATTGCTTCGCGGGAAAAAAGAAGCAATAACACACAAAAGAATATAAAAAAGGGCAACAGCGACCGCCAATAAGGAGTTAATAAAAAAAACTGCCGCGGCGACAGCCAAAAGAATTATCCCTGTGACTTGAGACGGGTTCCAAAACGTCAATCTGTTTTTCATTTATGACCCCTTAATACCAAATTCATAATTACAGAAAGTTGTGTTCTTAGTGATAACGAGGCATCAAAAAAAATACCTTCAGACCTTACTGAATCAGGTACTCCCACAAGGGTCCTGTTAATCCCCGTTTATAAAGTTTGGGCAAAACGCGGGTTGCTTTGGCTTCACCTGCTCCGACAAGCCAATTCAAACGGCCGTTGGCGTGATTTTCCACCGTTTGCATAATCTCCTGAACGGATATGTGCGGCGACCGGTAAAATACAGGCGATAAGATATTTTGTCCGTCAGTAATTTGACCTTCCCGCAAGGCAACATCATACAAGGCAGTGTGCGGGTAAATGCGGATGCCGCAAAAGAAGAAAAAAACCGCCCGCTCCAAACGATCCAGGCCAATCAATGTTTCTTGAAGAGTCTGCTTCTTTTCGCCGGGGCCACCTAACAGAAAATAATGAGCGGTGTGCAAACCGGCCTTCTGCGCGACGAGATGAGCGGCAAAAACATCGCGAGCGGTAAAAGGTTTATGTAAATTGGTAAGTATCGTATCAGATAATGATTCTGTGCCGAATTCCACATGACTCAGTCCGGCGTCCACCATTAGCTTATAATAATCAGCCGGAGGCACAGTGGGAACAAAAAAACCTCCCCACGGCACGGACACGCGGGCTTCAATAAAAGCCTTCGCAACCTGCCGGCTGTGATCATAACTGGCGTTAAAAGCGGAATCAGTGATAAAAATATATTTAGCGCCGGCATCCTGCAATTCGCGGGCTTTAAGAGCTATTTCGCGGGGCGGGAAAAACCGCATCCGACTGCCTTCAATATGAGGATAAGTGCAGTAACTGCAGTGAAAGGGGCAACCCCTTTTTGTTTGCAGGTTAAGCATGCCACCGTAAGACAGATAAAATTGTGTATGCGAACTTTCCGGATCAAAACGTCTTTTGATTGCGCCGTCCCACGGTTCGTAAGCAATACTTGTTGTTTCTTTGGTTACAATGCCGGGTATTGATTTAACGTCCTCATTTTTTTCCAGCGCTTCCAGGAGCAGAGAAAATCTTTCGCCCTCGCCGGCAATGCCGTAATCGGCATCCAGCGCCTGCATGAACTCAACGGGGAAAATAGTAAAACCGCTGCCGCCTAGAATTATCCTGGCCGCTGAATTTATCCTTATCTGGCGTATTACATTCTGGTATTCGGACAGAAAACCACGGCAGTTTATTACATCCGTGTTATCAATATTTCTGATTGATACTCCGACAAAATCGGGAGAAAACTCTCGAATCAATGTCCCCAACTCATCGGAACTGGTAAAATCGTTCAAATCTACAATTCTGGTTTGATAACGGGAATCCAAAGAACCGGCTACGTAATCCAGGCCCAGCGGATATACCGGATAGGGTATTCTCAGAGTGTTTGCCGAAATTAACAGTACTTTCATAATATGAACAAAAATGAATAAAGCGCTAACGGGGCATTGTTTTTTTGCGTAAGCGTAAGCTTAACCTTTTTGCCGTTGGTTCTTGAAAATATGCGTGGCCAGCGCGCGCACGGAGGCAAAAACTTTGACGCCCAGTTCTTTGCTTTCAATTTTAACGCCATAGTCTTTTTCAATCATCATCACCAGCTCAAGCACATCAATGGAATCAATTCCCATATCACCACCGACAAGCGGAGCATCATCTTTGATGTCTTCAGGACCAACGTCAATCAGCCCGAGTGTCGCAATAATTTTAATTTTAAGTTCGCCGATCAATCCTTCAAGGTTATTCATTTAATACTCCTGTTTTTTTATCCAGCGTTCCAAACACGCTTCAGTTTTTTGTTATGTCTTTTTCCGAACCTTCTTGCGGCAGAGGCCTGATTGTTTTAGCCTCGTCACCGAGAATTTTTTCCAGTATAATCCGCACAGCCCAATGGTTAAACGCCTTTCCATATTTAGGTCCGGCCAGATATAGACCCAACATTAAAAGCAACCAGGAAAGACCATAAATTAACGGAATTCCGATAACCCCAAACGTTGGGTTTTTCAGCCAGGCGGCGATTCCCCCTATTATAAATACTGCCGGTATACCGATAAGATAACTAATAGTAATCAAAATAAGGCCGGCAATTACGACGGCTGAGAGTTTTTCTTTAAAAATACTCAGATCAGCATGCTCATTTATTGCCGCCCTGCAAAATTCTTTTTGGGCAAAATAAAGGGCTGTTTTTTTTATTATACTCAAAATACTTCCCGTAGAAAATATATTCTAAATACTTTTTAATGATCGTTTCAGGCAGAGTCTGGCGAATAGCTCTAATACCAAGTTGCATGTAAGTTACCATCTTGCATATGGTAATTACCGGTAAGGTAAAAACTTTATTTCCTATGCGCTCCCTTTCGGAAGTGGGCTTCCGGTCTTTGGCTAACTTTGTTGGCCGCGTTATCCTTTGACCGGATGCGCAACTAAAAGGCGCGCAATAAAAAATAACTTTTACCCTACCGGGAAGTGACGCCGATCGGGCGGCAGCTTCAATGCGACTTGGTATAAATAACTTACCTTTCCATGATTCCACCGACAGAATTTTTCGACCGAAGCGGATAATCCCTGTAAGCAATATCCCTAAAAACTCCTGTCCGCGCCTGAGCAACAGTAGCAATCAATTCATCATCCACATAAATCCGGCCATCACCGATCCCCAGGCTTGCGCCTGATTCTTTTAATCGCGAATAACGCCGAATGTCGACTTCGTAGCGGACACATTTGTTGAAGGGGCGAATCTGACCATTGAATGTAACACCTGAGCAACCAAGAGCCCGGCCGGAGCCCAAAGCGCCGCGGCAGATACAATAGAAACCAAGTAATTGCCAGATGGCATCGACACAAAGGCAACCCGGTTGCACGGGGTCTCCCGGCAT
>PLMV01000010.1 GCA_003141615.1 Syntrophaceae bacterium | reverse complement strand
AGTTGCACTCCTGCGGATGATTGGCCAGTAATAGTTCCACAACCATTTTTCTTGCTTGACGGACTTTTTCCGTGTTGGTGTGGACGACCATGCCCTCACTGACAGGGAAAACGCAGGCTGCAATTAAACTGCGCTGACCTTCAACTTCGGTCATACAAACACGGCAAGCACCCGGCGTGTGATTAATTTCTGTCCAGGCGCAAAGAGTAGGGATTTTGATTCCAACACTGCGGGCAGCTTCCAGAACGGTTGCGCCCGCTTGTACTTCTACCTGACGATTATCAATAGTCAATTTAACCTTTGACATATAATTATTTCTCCTTATAGCTTTGGTGATAATATTTTAAACGGCCGCATCGCAACGCAGACAACGGCATGCTTCTTTAATGGCGTCCTCACGGCTAAAGCCCAGTTCCACTTCCGCAAAATTCATTTTGCGGGTATCGTGATTCATTTCCGGCATATGCATTTGAGGAACTTCTTCACTGTCTTCGTCGATGATTAAAGGCACATCGATTTTTTCCATGGCCGGTTTTTCGTAAGCAGGTTCACCGTTAGTTTTACGGATGGACGCGTCAATGTCGTCGGCAGCCTGATGTCCTGCGCCGATTGCCGCGATAACTGTATCGGGACCGGTTACTGCATCGCCTCCCGCAAAATACCGGGGATTGGCAGTGCGTGATTTATAACCTTTGCCGACATTGTAACAATCCCACTTATTGATTTCCACGCCGGTTTTCTTATCGACAAAACTCATATCCGGCATCTGGCCGATAGCCGCGACAATGGCATCAACCTTCAGCGTGAATTCAGAACCGGCAACAGCGACAGGCTTCTTACGGCCGCTGTTATCAAAGTCGCCCAGCGTCATTCGCTGGCAGGTGATAGAAGTGACTTTTCCCTTTGTACCTTCAATCTTCAGAGGAGCGACCAGATATTCGATCTTGATTCCTTCTTCCTCGGCGGCCTTAATTTCTTCTTCTGCCGCCGGCATATCCTGTCTTAAGCGGCGATAAAGGATGGTGACATCCGCGCCGAGACGCGCAGCAACGCGGGCAGCGTCGATGGCAGAATTACCGCCGCCGATGACCGCTACTTTCTTACCAAGAGTTTTCTCGCCTTTCAGCCATTTATCTTCATTGGCATTAAATTCACGCAGGAATTCCACACCGCCGTAAACGTTTTTCATGTCTTCGCCGGGAACGCCCATTTTCTGGCTCTTGTGGGCGCCGGTGGCCAGATAGATAAAGTCAAATTCTTTTTCCAGTTTGGCAAATGTAATATCCTTGCCGACACGTGTGTTCAAACGGATATCCACGCCCAATGCACGAATATCGTCAATTTCGTGATCCAGAATGTTACGCGGCAGACGGTAAGAAGGAATGCCCCAATAAAGCATACCGCCGGCTTTCGGCAATTCTTCCAAAACGGTTACTTTATAGCCGCGAAGAGCCAGATCACGCGCGGCTGTAAGCCCGGCTGGACCTCCGCCGACAACAGCTATCTTCTCTTTACGGGTGAAAGGCACAGCTTCGATTTTTGGACGCGGCGCGTTATCCGTAATAAAGCGTTTCAGGAATTTGATGGCAATGGATTCGTCCATATTGCCGCGGCGGCATTTGCTTTGGCACTTGTGATCGCAAACCCTTCCGCAAACTGAGGGGAAGGGATTGGTCTGCAAAAGTATCTTGTAGGCGTCTTCAAATCTTTCCGCTCTAATTAAGGCAATGTAAGAAGGTATATCCATTTCGATCGGACAGGTGTGCTGGCAGGGAGATTTAAACATTGCCGAGCAAACAGCGGCACTACATCGATGGTTGCGAATATGTTCCTCGTACTCTTTGCGGAAATAACGAATAGTGCTCAGAATTGGATTAGGCGCGGTTTGTCCCAGACCGCACAGTGCAGCGTTTTTAATAACGCCGGCCATTTCTTCCAGAAGTTCAATATCTCCTTCCTTGCCTTTTCCTTGAGTGATATTGGTTAAAACATCCAGCATGCGTTTTGTGCCTTCACGGCAGGGTGTGCATTTACCGCAGGATTCATCCTGACAGAAATCCATGAAGAATCTGGCCATATCGACGGCGCACTTGTCTTCATTCATGACGATCAAGCCGCCGGAACCCATAATAGCGCCAAGCTCGACAACTTTTTCGTAGTCAACGGGAGCATTTAAGTGCTGAATGGGGATACAACCGCCGGATGGACCGCCTAACTGGGCGGCTTTAAATTTCTTGCCTTTGGGGATGCCACCGCCGATATCGAAAACGATGGTGCCTAATTTTGTTCCCATGGGAACTTCGACTAAGCCCACGTTATTAACATCTCCGGTGAGAGCAAAAACCTTTGTGCCTTTGCTCTTTTCTGTTCCTATAGAAGCATACCAGGCTGCGCCTTTGAGCATGATCTGTCCGACGTTGGCCAGAGTTTCCACGTTATTCAGGATACTGGGTTTTTGCCAAAGGCCGGCCACGGCAGGGAAGGGCGGTCTCGGGCGGGGCATGCCTCTTTTTCCTTCAATAGAAGTCATCAGGGCTGTTTCTTCGCCGCAGACGAAAGCGCCTGCTCCCTGATAAATTTCCAGATCAAAATTAAAACCTGTTTCTAAAATATTTTTTCCCAGCAGGCCCGCTTCTTTGGCCTGGGCAATGGCGACATTTAAACGATGAATTGCCAGTGGGTACTCAGCGCGGCAGTAGATATAACCTTGAGTGGCGCCGATAGCTTTAGCCGCAATGACCATTCCTTCCAGAACGGCATGCGGGTCTGCTTCCAGAACGCTTCGATCCATGAATGCGCCGGGGTCGCCTTCATCGGCGTTACATAAAACATATTTTACATCGCCTTTAGACTGGGCGGCAAACTTCCATTTCAACCCGGTGGGGAATCCTGCTCCACCACGGCCGCGCAGACCGGAATCAAGCATCTCTTTAACGATTTGATCAGGCGTCATTTCCGTAAGCGCTTTAGCCATGCCGGCATAACCGTCACGAGCGATATATTCNNGGAATTATTTTATCAGTGCCGGGTTCCCGATATAACAGCCGCTCCAGAATTCTTCCTTTGACCAGATGCTCTTCAACCAGTTCAGGAATATCTGCCGGCATTAAACTAACGTAGATTATACCTTCAGGGTATACTACCATTATCGGGCCTAAGGCACAAAAGCCGTTGCATCCTGTTTCTACAACTTTTACTTCTTCAGTCAATTTTCTTTTGTCAATTTCTTCTAATAAAGCTTTTTTGACGGCGAGACTGCCGGAAGATTGACAACCCGTGCCTCCGCAAATTAATAAGTGTGAACGAAAAACTTTCATTTAGCCTACATCCTCCTTAAGAAATGATCATGCTTTCAATTATGAGAGCATGATTGGCGGCAAATTTATTTAGTTACTTCAGAGCCTTTAGCCAAAACAAAGGGCGTCTGAATTTCTCCCGCTAAAACGTGCCTTTTAAAAACCTGCCGCATTTTATTGGGGTTCATGTATTCATATTTAATCGGTTCTTGATTTAAAACTTCAACGGTGACCAGAGGCTCACGGCTGCAAAGTCCCATACAACCGGATGTAGTAACGATAACATCGTTTACTCCCGCAGTTTCAATTTCCTGAAGCAGTGTATCCATGACTTCTTTGGCACCGGAGGCAATACCGCAAGTTCCCATATGAACGGTGACTTTGACTCGACGATCGCCATCACGCAAAGACATTTCTTTGTGTACTTTTTCTTTAATCTTTTTTAAATCAGCAATAGTTAATTTCGCCATCGGCGTTTCCTCCATTTTTATCAGCTTGAAAATTTATTAATTGTATTGACTTAAAATTTCTTTAATTTTGCCGGGCTTACACCGGCCATGGACATCTTCATCCACCACTACAACAGGGCCCAATCCACAGGCCCCGAGACATCGAACCGATTCCAGTGTAAACATACGGTCAGGGGTGGTTTCACCTTCTTTGATGCCGAATTGTTTTTCCAAAGCTTCAGTCAGTGCCTTGCCGCCACGGACATAGCAGGCAGTGCCCAGACAAACACGAACAGTGTGTTTACCNNACGGATATAGGAAGATATTCCAAAGCAACTTGAGCTTCCTCCAATACCGGAATTAATCCGCCCGGCTTACCTTTAAATTTTTCAATGATACTGTTTAGCTTTACTACTTGTTCTTTTGTAAATTCTTTCAATAACTCTGTGTCTTCAGCTTTCATCAAATTCCTCCTCAGATCTTTGGGGAAATTTAAAATTCAGGTTTTATTTCGCTAAAACCTTCTTCTAAAACACCCCGGATATACTTTAATATTTCAGGATGATTAATGGGTACATCCATGATTTCTTTGCGTATTTCCCGTGTATCCAGTTTAAACTGCCGGTCATTATGCCTGTATTTGTAAAAAAAATCAACATCTGAATTGCCGGCAATAAGAATAATTAATGTGCTGATAATATTTCCCATGGGTTGTCTGTCCACATGAGTGAGTCCGAAGGTTGCTTTAACCGTCGTTCCTTTGCCTTTTTCTGATTCAAGTCGCATACTTCCGCCTGATCTTTTAGAGGCATCCGCAAGAAGCGGAATGCCCAGACCAACACGCCTGACAGTTTTTGTTGTGTAGAATGGATCTAAAACTTTTTCCATCTCTTCGGGTTCCATCCCTTGACCATCATCGATAATTTCTATGGAGAGAGAATCTTTTGCCGTATCTTCATCGATATCGATTTCAATTAGTCTGGCGCCCGCCCGAACGGAGTTTTCGGCAATGTCCAGAATATGCGCGGCAAGCTCAAGCATTATTGTTGAAACTCCATTTCTAATGAAACTCAGATATTANNAAGCTAAGTGGGACTATAACAAAGTGCATAACCTAAAGGTCATCTGCGACTGAAACTTGCAGGTTGAACAATCCCGCGAGGCGGAGGGTATAATACCCCGCAGCGAGCTCGCGAATATGTTTACTAAGCTTACTTTGTGGTTCATACCCGTGATTGCTCCATAATACAGCGGCCATTTTGTTTTTTTAAAGCCATTTTTAATTCGGCAAAAGATGGTTCCTCAAGATAAATTCGTGTAAATGCCTGTCCGATATCTTTTATAAAATGCGAATCTGAGGAAACAAGAAATGAATATTTACAAAGTTCCTGATATTTAATTCTGGCCTCGTCAAAACCAGTGAGATGGGTAATTTCGAGTGCGTCAAAACCGGCATTATCATCGATGAATCCAAGTTGACTAAGTACACTAAAGCTTTCCCGGTCTATGTGTGCGGCAATGGCCAATCCATCAAATTGATGAATATAGCCAATAAGTGTATCCAGGGATAAATCAGTCGCGCCGATCAGTAATTGATTATTTATCCCCTCCACCTCGCCATTTTCATTGACGATAGCCTGGACGCCAAAACGTTCTTCATCATTTTCTCCAGGAAGGTGCTGATCGATTATTTTTTGCAGTAATGTGAGATTGGACAGGGAATCGAATATAGCTAAAAGGTGCACTTCTTCACTTGTTGTGATCTCCATGCCGGGCAGTATTTTCAATTTGCTTGTCTGGGCGGCATTGATTACGTAAGGAACGTTGGCTGAAGAATTATGATCGCAGATGGCAATCATATCGAGCTTGGCTTCTAAGGCTTTTTGCACTAAAGCCATCGGATGCATATCAAGCTCGGCGCAGGGTGAGAGGCAAGTATGGACATGCAGATCGCAGTTAAAAACTTTAAGCATGGTTTTTTTACGGAATTAATCAAAAAAATGACCATAAAACACGTTGTCATTGAGATGGCTGCCGGAAATTAATCTTTTTTCCCCAATAGATTATATATTGCACCGGTTAACTCAAAGGCAGGCAGACTGGAAACCATGATTGGTATTTTTTCCTGATTCGCTTTTTCTAAAGTGTCCCGGGCCGGTTCGCAGGAATTAACCAGAATTATACCGGCATGTTCTTTCAAAGTGGCTACGGCAACTATATTTTGATGCACCTGTCTTGTTATCCAGATATCTCCCTCGTGTGAATTTGCCATTACATCGCTTAAGAGATCTCCCGTATAACCTCCTGTAACATTATTTTTAAGTCTGTCTGAAGCAGACCTTACTTCTAAATTTAATTTTTTGGCAATAGTTTCGATATCCATGATAAATCCTCAGATGCATTATGGGATGTTAATAATTATTTTCAAGAAAGTTCCTTTGTTTACTTCCGACGAGATGTCGAATTTGTCGGAATAGCAGTTGATGTTATAGAGTCCCATACCGGC
>PLMV01000057.1:2284-2725 GCA_003141615.1 Syntrophaceae bacterium | reverse complement strand
AACGAATATCAGAGCCACAACCATCATTAAAGAAAGCGTCAAATAACTTGAAGACGAATTATAAATCGTCATGCTGTAATTTGTGTCCAGACTAGATGGAATCAGGTTGGGAAATAGCCCGGCTATTCCGGTAAAGCAAACAAACACTATTGTGACGCATGAGGCGATAAAAGAGCTGAACAGATATCCTTTGGAATGAAAAACTTTTATTCCCACCAATCCGGCGACGGCAATCAGAGGCAGCACAAAGAGAAGGGGAGACGAGATGTAATTGACGAAAAGTTTGGTCGCGAAATAAGTATAAACAAGAAAGATAACGGCGACGACGAAGAGAATTCCCCATATTCTCCCTGCTGCGGCTATGGCTCTCTCTCTGAGATTGTCAGTTGTCTTCAAGGATAGATATAATGCGCCATGCATTGTAAACAGGCAAACAAATAA
>PLMV01000057.1:0-2257 GCA_003141615.1 Syntrophaceae bacterium | reverse complement strand
TTGTCCCATAACGATTTCCAGCGGAGATTATCGCTCTTGCCCCGGAATTCAAAGGATACACCACGGATAATCAAAGCGAACAGCAGCAATAAAAGCGCGGTATACAGGTAGCTGAACATAAGGGCATAAGTCGTCGGGAACGCTGCGAACGTAACGCCTCCCGCGGTTATGAGCCAGACTTCATTGCCATTCCAGACCGGCCCCACCGTATTGATAATTACTCTTTTTTCATTGTCGTCTTTGCCGATAAAGTTGTGGAGGATGCCCGTACCGAGGACAAAACCGTCCAGCATGAAATATACGGCCCAGAGCAATCCCCACAGCGCGAACCATACTATTTGCAGATATTCCATTTTATGCCTCCTTTTTTACAAATGGTTCCATTGGGCCCTGTTTGGCATATTTGGATAACAGATAAATATCCACCACGCCCAACGAGCCATATAATAATGTAAAGCAGATAAGCGATATCAACACTTGCGTTACATCAATGGATCTTGATACGGCATCTTTTGTTTTAAGCATGCCGTAAACTATCCACGGTTGACGGCCGACTTCCGCAACAATCCATCCTAATTGCCCCGCCAGATACGGCAGAGGTATAGACCAGACTGCAATTTTGAGAAGACCTTTGTATTTTTCGAGGTTTTCTTTTCTGGAGACATAGACAGCAGCGGCGGCGATAAACAGCATCACAATCCCCAGAACCGCCATGAGCCGGTAACTGTAAAAGGTTACGCTGACAGGCGGAATTTCATCTTTGGGGAAGTCGTTCAATCCTTTAATTACGGCATTCGGATCTCTGTAAGACAGTAAGCTTGCCAGCTTCGGGATGGTTAGTATTTCCACCGAGTTGCGCCGGTTGGCCTCGTCTGTGATAGTAATTACAGAGACACCGGCTCCTTTTTGTGTCTCCCAGATAGCTTCCATGGCGGCTAATTTTGTCGGTTGAGTTTTTGCAATGTTGACGCCGTGAAAATCCCCGGTGACTATTATGAGCAGGCAGGCCGAAAGCCCGAACACCGCGGCTGCTTTGAATGACAATTTAAAAAAATTTAATTCATTGTTTCTCAAAATGTGCCAGGCGGAAATACCCATGACAAAGAAAGCGGCAACCACATATCCCGACACAGTGGTATGGAAAAACTTGAGCCAGCCGGATGGATTTGTTAGTACAGCCAGAAAATCCGCCATTTCCGCCCTCTGGGTTATCAGAGGATTATTGACGATTTGCGTTAATTTTGCGCCAACGGGATTCTGCATCCAGCCATTGGCGAGCAGAATCCACAGAGCGGAAATATTGGTCGCAAAGGCCACGATTGTAATAGCCCAGGCGTGCATTTTCTTGGAAATCTTATTCCATCCGAAAATCCATACTCCGATAAACACAGATTCCAGAAAGAAGGCAACCGTTGCTTCAATAGCCAGCGGCGCACCGAAAATGTCTCCCACGTATATTGAGTACTCCGCCCAATTCATTCCGAATTGGAACTCCAGTGTAATGCCGGTGACAATTCCCAACGCAAAATTAATCAGGAATAACTTGCCCCAGAATTTTGACATTTTAAGCCATATTTCATCGTTCGTCCTTACGTATTGCCATTCCATGTATGCGATGAGAATAGATAGTCCCAGTGTCAGCGGCACAAATATAAAATGAAAAGCGCTGGTGATGGCAAACTGAATCCTGCTCAAAGTCAATACATCCATTTAAATATCCCCCTTTCAATGATTAATCCGTTTCGTTCTTCAAACAGTACTAACTTAGTCCTGTTAATAATTAAATTTTTTTTATTCCCGGGAATCGGACGCAATCTCTTTCAAAGTGACATCTTCCAGCATCCCGTTCATGGAATCCCTTAATCTTTTCCATGCTGAATGTGCCGAACAGGTATTGGAAAAACCGCATGACCTGTTGTCGAGTACGCACAGATTCATGATTAGGGGACCTTCCGTTGCCTCTAAAATATCTCTTAGCGTAATGTGTTCCGGTTTCCTGCTTAATTTGAATCCTCCAAACGAACCTCTAGACGATACAACTAAATTGGCATTGCTGAGTGCCTGGAATATTTTCACCAGAAATACGGGAGAAGTTTTTGTGGCTTTGGTTATTTCTTTAATCATTACAAATTGATCCCTGGGCTGCTTTGCCAGATAAATCATACCCCTTATAGCATATTCCGTTTTTCTGCTTATTTTGAACATACAGGACAAAAATAGTCTTAATTGAATAAAATGTCAAGAAAAAAATCATGAT
>PLMV01000208.1 GCA_003141615.1 Syntrophaceae bacterium | reverse complement strand
TCACGCTGTGGTCTCTGCCACAGCCTTCCCTTTAGGAAGGTTTGGAAACCTTAGGTTTCCAAGATTATAAAAAACTATTCCTTATTTCGCCCTGCGGTCTCTGCCGCAGGGGAATAAACTATATCGGACTCCAATGAGTGTTATAGCCATACTAAAATAGATATTCTATGTCAATGATATATTTATCATGATGTTAGAACATATAATATGTCCGGTATTGCGTCACATAAACTGGTAATGAGCCCTGCTGAGGGAAATCCACCAAGGGTATCAGCCATTTGTTTTGTTTGATATTTGATAAGAACTTGCTTTCTGTGGGAGGGAGTACAGAAAGGCGGTTTTTGTTTGTCAAGGGATATTTGGCAGAACAATAATTAACAACGATTAATAATTTTTTACTTGACATTAATAAACAAAGTGTTTACTATATAAACATGATAAAATCGTTTCGTTGTGGGGAAACGGAGAAGATTTTTCATCGCGAATCATCGCGAAAATTTCCACACAATGTTCAGCAACGTGCTTTTATGAAATTAAATGCCATCGATGCCGCAATCAGCGTTGAAGATTTAAAATTGCCGCCTTCAAATCGTCTGGAATCTTTAAAAGGAAAACGCCAAGGACAATGGAGCATTAGGATTAACGACCAATGGCGCATTTGTTTTATTTGGCTCAATGGCAATGCTGAAAAAGTAGAAATTGTTGATTATCATTAAGGAGAATTATTATGACAAAAAAAACTATTAAACCGGTGCATCCGGGAGTTTATTTGAAGGAATTACTGGACGAATTGAAGTTATCCCAATACCGTTTGGCAAAGGATTTAGGAATTACTGCCATGCGTATAAATTATGTAGTGAATGGCAAGCGTTCTGTCAATGCCGAGCTTGCCCTAAGATTGGGAAGATATTTTGGTCAGGAACCACGATACTGGATTAATCTGCAAAGCCGTTACGATATGGATATTACTGAAGATGCATTGTCTGATCAAGTTGCTCGTGAAGTACACCCTTTAAGCATGGCTGTTTAATATCATTGGGTCATTTCAAACGAATGTGAAGAATATCTTCCACTTGTAGAATTATGCCGCTAGGCACGGCCGGAAATGCATGATTGGCGTGGGTTAGCGGAAGTTGTTAATTTAATAGAACCGTCCCCAATATTTGGGAGACTCCTTGAATAAAAAGTTTTCGTCGAACATACTCAAAAGCTTTCAACGATCAGTAAAATCCAAGGATATGACCGCTATATCTTCGATGTTTCTCTGCTCTGCAACAATCTCTTTTGCACGCTTATCTATCATGGCAACGACCTGTTCAAAAGACAAGTGGGATGAATTATCTGGATGTTCCCAAGTTTTCTTCCTACCAATATATCCCAGCAGATAAATGCCATATCGAGATTTATCATCCCTGAGATACTGACCTACTAATTGATTTTCCAATCGTTCAAGAAGTTGCGGAAGTGTCCAACTCTTGTCAGCCCATTTGATTTCAATAGATACCGGTGCCATTCCTGGTTTTTCTATTCGCAAATCCGGACGCTCGCGTCGATCGATCTCTTCTTCTTGAGGAATTGTATATCGGTTACGGGAACGGTCCTGTAGTTTACGGGCAAGCCAAATCCTCAACTTACGTTCGTCATCGTCCTTGTGCATCTCGAATCGGATGCTGTTATCGGCTTTTTCCACGTCATGTTTGATTTCATCTAAACGGCGGGAAGCGATCTTGAATAGATCCCTATCTGTCTTCGGATCTATTTCATACTCCTCTGCAAAAATCCGAATATCGACAGGGCTCCATGGAGGCAAATCCGCCTGCCGTTCGGCCCGTTGATCTATCAGGTGAAGAATGTAATCCCTATAAGACGCAAGTGCTGGTTCCTGTAAAAATTCGTTTAACACTTCATCAGCCTCAGTGCTTTCCGATTGACTGAGACGCTCAAGCAGACTGTCACGGAATCTCTGGGCATTATCGCGGGCCGTCGGCGTGTAAGCACCCTCATGATAAACATCTTCGCTCGGGCGGATATAGTGGTAGATAAGGGGAATGAATGTCCGTAAATGGACCGGCTTGTCGTAATCTGGATACGGTGTGTTTATATTTTGCCGTCGACCACCCTGTAACATATCGCAAAGACGGATCATCAGTGCGTCGGCATCCGGCATACTCGACAAGACCTGTTGTAAATATTGGAGGGCCGTCCCAGCATCTATCTGTATCCAGACGGCCAACCAAAGGATAAATTCACGGCTATCTCTGGCATATTTAGTAATTCGGTCTGGAGCAATTTCGGCAAGTATCGAGGCGGATGAATTCGTGTTTTTGAGCAGCACCGTAATGGCCGTTTCCAACACGTTGACATTTAGAGGATCACCTGAACGGATTTGCGCGATCACTGAATCTATGACGAGCGGTAGGAGTACTTCGCCAGTCCAAGATAATTTTGAGAACACTTCATAGACATGTTCACGCTTCGCATCAAACTGCCATTCGCCACGGATGCATTCAGTGAGGATATCTCGAACTGCTTCGGGATGATTTATTGCCAGTTCCGGAAGCCACGGTGAAAATCCATTCAGTTCGTTCACTGCATAACGAATGGCAAGGCGGGCTTCATTTTCGCTTATCTGGTTAAAGTCGAGTTCGCCATCGGAGAATGCTGCCTGTAAGCCAGCCAGGCCAACAATAACGCGATGGTCGGTCTCAAAGGATTTCGGCTTTTCGTGAGGAAGTAGCGGCGTGAAGCGTCGCCAGACGGATTTGCAGCCTTCTCTGGCAGCCCAAGCGATCAGTCGACCACGCTTCTCTACCAATTTGTCCCAGCTCCGGGGCGCATATTGGGAGTCATGCTCGCTCGCTTCCCATGCCAAATTGTTAAGCCATACTGTTACCGTGCCGTTCTTCAAGAGTCTAATATGTCTGACGTACGCCCAGTGCCACCGAAGTTCCCGGTATTTATTACGAACGGAATAGAAGCGCCCTTTCCACCACCACCTATCTGTAAGTTTGTATTTTAAATGGCGATACCATATCATTTTGGCCCATACAAAGGGGCCGTATTCTGCCATGCGCTTGAATTCCTTCTGGAGGGATACATCATCTGCAACCACATATCGGATACGTTGCCGATCTTTCCACTTTCGACCTGCTATATTCCAAAGATTGATGGTCATTCTGAGTGCGATGAGACGGTCACTCTTTTCTTTTATGGTTTTGATGTCATCAATGGCCCACTCCAGATCATCCGGCATTGGTTTCAGAACATCGTTGTAACGGAACAGATGAATCGGATATATCAACTCACTCTTACCTTTTTTTATTTTTTGTTCATCGACCAGCAACCAAAATAATCGTCGCCGAACGGCTGGGTGTCGGTTTGTCAAAGCATTCAAATCAGCTTTTATATCCGGTTTATGGACACCCATATTGGAATAAAGATGCCCCAACATCCAAAAAGAGCGTGCCGTTGCGGCTGTTTCTGCCTCAGTTAAAAGACTTTTTTCAAGAAGAACTTTTAAAATCGATGGAATGACTTCGCCCAACCAGTAAAAATCTGCGGAGATCGGTATTATCTCATTGACTTTTTTAATGTGAGGCCCTTGCTCAAATAGAGCAGAAAGCTGGATCAGCAGATCGCCGCTGATCTCAGGCGTGAGAATGTCTTCCAGATGACGGCGCAAATAATAAGGAAGATCAACAGAATTTTTTGGAACTGACTCAGATTTGCTGAGTAACTCAGCTAGTCCTGCGGCATCAATGACACTCGGATACAAGGCTTCACATAAACGAGCACAGAGTCTTGTTGAAATATGTGAATATTGCTTGATGATGTTCCAGAGTCGGCATAGGTGAGACGGCTCACCGGCGTCGCGCAGTGCTATAACAGCATAAGTTTTTAAATTATCCGTTTCCGAATTATCTGCCACAATATCCAAGACGGCTTCCAGGCATCCCGTAAGTTTTCCATGCTGCACAATGCGCAGCATTTCGCTTCGGACATCCTCTGATATGTTACGGTTGCGAATGATTTCCACGAGGTCATCTTTAAGACCGGGATCTGCGAGTCGGCTCAGGGATTCATATTCAGCGCTGATCCAGACACGTTTTCTTCCTTCGTATCGTTCCACCAGAGCATTGAGGAGCCTTCGTCTGTATTCGAGTGTTAACTGACTCGGATCGCCGTGGAGAAGGTGGATCCATGGCGCCGCTTTGAGGACACGGTTTCCAATATCTACTTGCCAGCGTTCTTTTCCGGCGCATAACCATGCCGCAACTGGCGATAGCGACGGACGGAGGACATCTTTGTTTTTAACAGTTGTGAAAAGAATATCTTCTAAAATGGGTGTGCTACAACCTTCTTCCATAAGATTTGTCAACCATCGTGATGCCAGATATTCCGCTGACCGCCGATGATGGAAACGTATCCTGCCATAACTTGCACTGTCGAAAAGGGGACGTGTGAGCAATGATTGGCTTTCCTTGGGAAGCCAATCTGCAGGCAGACAAGCGGCTGAATCGATTGCGGAAGACTCCGCCAGGTGCGAGTCATCGGGCACGCAAAAGTTAAAATTTTTGCAGAATACGACGGCGGCACCCAGAATTTCCGCACCCAGCCTAGCCTTTTCAGGCGTGAGTGGATCCTGCTTTTCTCTGGGCTCTTTGAGTTTTTGATTCACATCATGTTCGATCAATTCCTTCAGAGAACCAAGCTTGTGATAGGTGTTCCAATAATTGAGCAAGTCGATGACATCGATGGGCCGGCGTGCAAAAGGCCAAGCATACTTCTCATCCAGTGCCACGATGAAAGCGGCTCGATCGGCGACGTCGAGTTCGCGGGTAAATCGCTCAACTTGGGAACGGCCCAGTGGTTCGATCTGAACGACTAGAATTTCTTCCTGCTTTTTATTATCTTTCTCGGTCTGATTAGCATCTGGTTTCAATTCTTTTGAACGGGGAGACGATTGTGGGAAACGAGAGACCAATTCATGGGCATCGCTTTGAGGCCGCCATTCACTGATGCGTGAGCTGACAAAGAGGCGCATCCTCATGAGATTGCTTGTGCCGATGGCATTGCGAAAACGGTCAATCGCTGTCAGGAAATCACTTGTTCTTCGATACTTCGCCTCATCTACCGAATCTAGAAAAAACGTGGCTTTCTCGTTGTTCTTATGCCACAGGCGGAATATTCTAAATTCTTCTTCGGATAAGATCTGGTTCAGTGACTCGGTGATCAGCCGATCAAGTGGGATGAAGAAGGACTTTTCGCCTCTGTCTCGTAGTATTCTGGCGCGTTCCCTGAACTCCCAAGTCTTGCCGCTGCCCGGTTCGCCTAAAACCACAACGAGGGGTCGTTCCAGCAAGCCCTCCCAAACAAGACCATTTTTAAGACCCATCAAGGAAGCCGTGTAACTTTCGAGTGCAGCTTCTTCCGAATTCTCTTGCGGATTCAGTTTTCGGAATCGCCGATCCAGTTCAATGAACTTGAGTGGGTTCTGTTTCTGATCAAGTTTGCCCATGCTCATCCACAAAAAAATGATATGTGTCCAAATTTTTCAAGTATTCATAAATCTGCTATGGATATTTTTTTACCTCATTTCGATCTGAAACCTACATAAATTTTATAGGCATGTCCATTCTTTCTTTAAGGAAGAATGGCTTGCTGAAAATATCTACAAGTTGCAGTTCGCTACGTTTTAGTAACCTGAGTCTCACTAATCCCACTACGATCCGCTTCGGGGATAATTCCCAATAGCCATCGGCTATTGGATAATTCGGCTAAAAAACTTCAATGCGCTTTGCTTTTGAAGTTTTAGTCTCATTACGACTTACAACTTTCAGGTAGCTACGCTTCCGAAAGTTGAGTCTCATTATCGCTTTTTCCGGAAAACAAGCTTCAGCGGCACACTGTCAAAGCCAAAAGTTTCGCGGATTTGATTGGTCAGGTAGCGCTCATAAGAGAAATGAATTCCTTTGGCATTGCTGACAAAAAAGACGAAAGTAGGCGGTTTAACATCTGTCTGGGTTGCATAAGAAATATGCATCTGGCGGTTGGCATAACGCGCCATCGGGTTTCTCCGCACGGATCTTTCTACCAGATCATTTAATGGTGATGTGCCTATTCTCTTTGTATATTGGTCATAAACTTTATCGATCAGCTCAAAAATCTTCGGCGCGCGTTGTCCTGTGACTGCCGAGATAAAAATAATGGGCGCAAAATCCATGAATTTGATTTTATCCTTAATATCCTCGACAAATTTCCCCACGGTGGAGTTATCCTTTTCAATCTTATCCCATTTATTTACTACGATGATGCAGGCTTTGCCGCGCTCATAGGCAAGTCCGATAATCTTTGTATCCTGATCGGTCAGCCCTTCTTCGGCATCAATCAAGACAAGCGCGATATTACAGCGATTGATTGATTTGAGCGCCTGAACGACGCTATATTTTTCCAAAGTCTGGCTGATTTTGCTTTTCTTGCGTATTCCCGCGGTATCAATAAGCAGATAATTTTTACCATGCACCTTTACCGGCATATCAATAGCATCGCGTGTTGTGCCGGGTGTAGGGTTGGCAATGCTTCTTTCCTTCCCGAGGATGCGGTTGACGAGTGATGACTTGCCCACATTGGGTTTGCCAACTATGGCAATTTTAATTTGGGTATCCTGCTCGTCTTTATCGTCTGCTGTCGCAGGGAAATCCTTGGTAATAATGGTCAGGAGTTCATCAACACCCAGGCCATGCTGTGCGGAAATAGGGTAGAATTCATCGATGCCCAGCCGGTAAAAATCGGTGAGCATTTCTTCATGACGGTCTCCATCTACTTTATTGGCAACGTAAAAAACATTTTTATCTTTACCCCTCAACTGTTTGGCAATTTCTATATCCGAGGGGGTAATTCCGTCTCTTCCATCCATTAAAAAAATAATGACATCCGCTTCTTCAATAGCCAGGTTGCTCTGCTCGCGCATTTGCACAAGAATTCTTTCTTCCGATGCCGGCTCAAATCCACCGGTATCGATCAGGGTGAAAGCTTTATCCTGAAAAACGCAGTCCATATAGTTGCGGTCACGGGTGGCGCCGGGTTCGTCAATTACAATGGCCTTTTGCTTTCCGGCAATCCTGTTGAAAAGCGTTGATTTGCCGACATTGGGACGGCCAACAATTGCTATTACTGGTTTTGCTTGCATTTAACAATATATCCTCTATTTATTGGGGCCGTTTCCTAGGGCTTCAATAAGCCGAATTCCCGCAGCATCTTATCGGAGGTCGTCCAGTCTTTTCTTACCCGCACAAACAGTTCCAGAAAAACCCTGGTGCCGAATAGTTTTTCCATCTGCAATCTGGACTGTGTACCGATATTTTTGAGCATCGAACCTTTTTTGCCGATCATAATCGCCTTTTGGGATTCTTTTTCGACGTTAATTGTCGCGCTGATACGGATTATATTTTTTTCTTCGTCCTCTTTAAATAAATCGACTGTTACGGCGCTGACGTAGGGAATTTCCTGCTTTGTGAGAAGCATTATTTGTTCACGGATGAATTCAGCCGCGATAAATCTTTCAGTCGCATCGGTAAGAATATCTTCGGGAAATAATTGCGGTCCTTCCGGAAGGATTTGTTTTATTGCCGCAAGCAGTTCGGCAATGCCGTCACCCTTTAGCGCTGATACTGGAAAAATTTCACGGTAATCATAAAGTTTACTGAATTTGTCTATCAGCGGCAGAAGAAGTTTTTTATCGATAAGATCAATTTTGTTAATAACCAGAAAAACAGGAACTTTGACTTGTGCCAATGACTTGATTAAAAAAATATCATTTTGATGAACATCGGCATTGGCTTCGATCAGCATGAGCAGCACTTCGGCGTCACCGATTGCCTTCTGTGCTGTTTGCACCATAGCGCGATTCAGCGGTGTCTTGGGGTTGTGCATTCCCGGAGTATCAATAAAAATAAGCTGTGCGTCCGGAAAATTTTTTATACCGGTTATTTTATCTCTGGTCGTTTGAGGTTTATCGGCAACTATCGAAATTTTATCGCCGACAACAGCATTGAGGAATGTGGATTTCCCGACGTTAGGGCGGCCAATGATGCCGATGAAGCCTGATTTAAACAATTCAATTATCCTCTTTATATTAATTAATTCCCGGAATACTCAGGGTAAAAGATTTACCCGACTCGGTGGCCACGGAAATTACGCCGCGCCTTTGTCCGATGTTTGATTCTACAATTAAATTTGTGCGGGGGTAAAGCTTTTTTATTGCCGATATGTTCATATTATTTAAACCACGAAAATTAGACATATCACGCTCAGATAAGCTAAAGCGAAGTTCGTTGGTGTCTGGAGGAACCTTATCCAAAAGTTTAATTGTGCGATCATAAAAAATAGAAGAAAGAACAAGGCTTCCCAGCGCCGGATGAATTGGTCCGGCCAATACCGCGCCGTCTTTTTCCATTTCCGGCGTTAACTGCACGCCAATTCTGATTATGCGAATACCTGCTGCGGATAGCTTTTCCCATGCTAGCTTGCACAATTCGACGGCGTCAGAAAGTTCCATGGGCTTGTATTCTCCCTTCCGGAGTTCTTCCGCAAGAGCGGTCCCGTTAAAAACAATAACCGGATGAATCCTTACCGTATCAGGCTTAAGTTCAATGGTCTTATCGAGGGAATGAATAAATCCTTCTTTTGTGTCTTTGGGCAAACCGGCCATAAGGTGCAAGCCGGTCTGGAAGCCATGATCTTTTAAAATTATCATGGCTTCGACTGTCGCGGCAGCGTCATGGCCTCTTTGAGCAAATTGCAGCACTTCATCAATAAAAGACTGCGCGCCGATTTCTACTGTAGTAACCCCGTATTTTTTTAGTACCGGCAAGTTATTCTCTGTGATGTAATCCGGCCTTGTCGAAATTCTAATGGAATCAACGAGTCTCTTTTGAATGAAAGAGTAAGCCCAGGAAAGAAGTTCCTCCTGATAAGCAGGATCAACTCCCGTAAAACTGCCGCCGTAGAAAGCAATTTCCACCTTCCGTGATTTATCTTTATTCCAGGCGAGATAAGACTGAACTTCCGAATCAAAAAACTCTTTTGTTATTTTCAGCGGAAAATTTCCGGCAGTAATTTTCTGATTGCAAAAGATACAACGATGCGGGCAGCCGCTATTCATGATGAAAACAGGAATAATTAAAGGATTGCTGTGGAACTGTTGAAAAACGCTCATCTGCTGTGTTGCGCTGCAAACCGCACCGCTCAACGTATATCCATATACGCCTCGCGGTTCGGTTTTTTGCGCGCCTTGCATCTGAACATTTTTGAACAGTCCCAAAACATGGGATTTTTCAACGCCACCCCTGTTAGTTTTAGATTCATGATTAGCTTTCTTCATTTTGCAGTATTTCCCAAGCTTTTTGTGCCGCTTGTTTTTCAGCCTCTTTTTTGCTTTTGCCGCTGCCGACTTCTGTTAGCTTGTTCACTAAAACTACTTTTACTTCAAAAATTTTGGAGTGATTCGGGCCCTTGGAATCAATGACCATGTAGATAGGGACTGTTTTGTACCTTTTCTGACAAAGCTCCTGCAGAGCGGTTTTATAGTCGAAATATTCGGAAGATGAATTATCATCTTCCAATAGCGGTTCAATTAATTTTGTTATAATAGTTTTTGCGTTAACAAAATCGGAATCGAGATATACGGCGGCGATAACCGCTTCGAAAGCGTTAGCTAAAAAAGAATCTTTAGTGCGGCTGCCGGAGGTATCTTCGCCGCGACCGAGTAAA
>PLMV01000186.1:7033-22848 GCA_003141615.1 Syntrophaceae bacterium | reverse complement strand
CCGACGGAATCGAAATTCAAAAAAGCAATGTGCTTTTAATTGGTCCTACAGGTTCAGGAAAAACATTACTGGCGAAAACTTTGGCAAAATTTCTCAATGTTCCTTTTACAATTGCCGATGCCACAACTTTAACTGAAGCTGGATATGTCGGTGAAGATGTAGAAAATATTATTTTAAGTTTACTGCAAAATGCCGATTATGATGTTACCAGAGCATCGAAAGGCATTGTTTATATCGATGAGATAGATAAAATTGCGAAGAAATCAGGGAATCCTTCCATAACCAGAGATGTGTCCGGCGAAGGAGTTCAGCAGGCATTGTTAAAGATCATTGAAGGAACAATGGCCAACATTCCACCAAAAGGGGGCCGTAAACATCCTCAACAGGAATTTATTCAAGTAGATACAACAAATATTTTATTTATATGCGGCGGCGCTTTTAATGACTTGGAAAACATCATTTCCAAACGATTGGGAGTTAATGCAATGGGTTTCGGTGCCGAAATAAAAAGCAAGAAGGAAAAGAGAATTGGTGAATTGCTTGCAGATGCCCGGTCGGAAGATTTATTAAAATTTGGCTTAATACCGGAATTTATCGGTCGGTTGCCCGTTATCGCCACCTTGGATGAATTGGATGAATNNCTGGAAAACACAATGCTGGAAGTCATGTATGATATTCCTTCAGAAACTGATATTAAGGAATGTGTCATCAGTGAAGAGGTCGTCTTAAAGAAAGAAAAACCAATTTTAATTTACGAAACTAAATCTGAATCTGCTTAAAAAGTATACGGTGAAAANNAAATCTATCGCCGCGCTGGAATCGGCGATGAAATACGAAAAAAGTATTTTTATGGTTGCCCAGAAAAATGCCAAGGATGATGATCCGAAAAAGGAAGATATTTATCATGTTGGCACGATCGGTATTATCATTCAACTTTTACGTTTGCCTGATGGGACGGTCAAGGTGCTTGTTGAAGGGAAGACTCGCGGAGTCATAAAAGAATATTTACCAAATAATGATTTTTTCCTGGTTAAAGTAAATGAGATCGAGGACATTGATGATCAAAATGATGTGAAGAAGCAAGCGCTGATGCGCAGCATTAAAGAATCTTTTGAGTTTTACCTGAAACTCAGCAAGAAAATTCACGTGGAAATGATAGGAACAATTGCAGCTATCGAAGATGCATCTAAACTCGCTGATGTCGTTGTTACCCATCTTAATGTGAAATTAGAAGATAAACAAAAGATTATAGAGATACTTAACATCGGCGAACGTCTGGAAACAATTTATTCACTGATGCTCTCTGAAATCGAAATCCTGCAGGTCGAAGAAAAGATCAAAAGACGCGTTAAAAAGCAGATGGAAAAGACGCAGAAGGATTATTATCTCAACGAACAAATGCGGGCTATTCAGAAGGAAATGGGAGAAAAGGATGATTTTCGCAACGAAATAACCGAGTTGGAAAAACGTTTGAAGCAAAAAAAGATGTCGGAAGAGGCGGTGAAAAAAGTCCGGCAGGAAATTAAAAAATTACAAATGATGACTCCCATGTCCGCAGAAGCTACAGTAGTCAGAAATTATATTGACTGGATATTGGACATGCCCTGGTCGGAAAAAACAGAAAATAAATACACACTTAAAGAATCAGAAACTATTCTGGAAGAAGATCATTATGGATTAAAAAATGTTAAGGAACGCATTATAGAATACCTTGCCGTACAATCGCTGGTAAAGAAAAATAAAGGTTCGATTTTGTGTCTGGTTGGCCCGCCGGGTGTGGGAAAGACATCTATCGCTAAATCAGTGGCTAGAGCCACAAATAGGAAATTTGTGCGTATTTCTCTGGGTGGCGTTCACGATGAAGCGGAGATTCGCGGCCATCGTCGAACCTATATCGGAGCTATGCCGGGTAAAATTATCCAGTTGTTAAAAAAAGCCGGTTCCAACAATCCCGTTTTTTGTCTGGATGAAGTAGATAAGCTTAGTTCTGATTTTAGAGGTGATCCATCATCCGCCTTGTTAGAAGTTCTTGATCCAGAGCAAAATTTTGCCTTTAATGATAATTATCTCGATGTTGATTATGATTTATCAGAAATTATGTTTATTACGACAGCAAACGTTTTGCAAACAATACCCGCTCCGCTGCAAGACAGAATGGAAGTAATCAGGATTGCCGGATACACGGAACCGGAGAAGCTGCAAATAGCAATAAAGTTTCTGATTACGAAGCAAGTGAAAGCTAATGGCCTGATGATTGAGAATATCGAATTCACTAAGGGGGCATTTCTCAAAATTATCCGTCAATACACGCGGGAAGCCGGCGTGCGCAACCTGGATCGGGAGATTGCTTCCATTTGTCGCAAAGTAGCTAAAGAAATAGTGAGTAATGACAACAAGAAAAGAATGGTGATTAGTTCTAAGTCTATATTTAAGTATTTGGGCGTACCCAAATACCACCATGGCGAAATTGAAGGCAAAAACGAAATCGGCTTGACAGTTGGCTTAGCATGGACAGAAGTTGGCGGAGAACTGTTAGTTATTGAAGCGTCCATTATGGAAGGTACCGGCAAGATGATAATGACCGGGAAATTAGGTGATGTCATGCAGGAATCGGTTCAGGCTGCCTTGAGTTATATTCGTGCTCGCGCCGAACAATTCGGCCTGGCAAAGAATTTTTATAAGAAAATTGATATTCATGTCCATGTGCCGGAGGGAGCGATTCCCAAAGATGGTCCTTCTGCGGGCATTGCCATGGCTACTTCCATTGCCTCAGCGTTGATGAAGAAAAAAGTGCGTGCCGATTTAGCTATGACCGGTGAAATTACATTAAGGGGCAGAGTTTTACCGATCGGCGGTCTCAAAGAAAAAATTCTTGCCGCTCATCGGGGCAATATTAAAACAGTGATTATTCCGAAAGATAATGAAAGAGATCTCGCGGAAGTTCCGCAAAATGTGCAGAATGCACTGAAAATTATTTTTGTCGAGCATATCGATGAAGTGCTAAAAATTGCTTTTGTTAAGGATGAAGAAAATATTAGCGCAACAGTCACAGCAGCTGTGCCGGTAAGTTCCCAATCCGTGAATTAAAAGGTTTTTTGTGCTTTTATAACTTGACAAGGAAGGTCAATGTTGCTAGAAGCCTCACAGTGTTTTTGATGTATTACGGGCGGGTAGCTCAGCTGGGAGAGCGCCACGCTTACACCGTGGATGTCACAGGTTCGATCCCTGTTCCGCCTACCATTAATGCTGAATTGAGGAAGTGAAAATAGAATTAAAATGATTTTTTGGGGTCGTAGTTAAGTTGGTTATAACGCCGGCCTGTCACGCCGGAGGGCGTGGGTTCAAGTCCCATCGGCCCCGCCAGAAAATCCAGGGGAGTCAGCTTAACAGTGGCTCCCTTTTTGTTTGTGAGACTCAAATTTTAAAAGTGCAATGCATTAAAATTTGTAAGTCGAACAATCCCGCCAAAGGCGGAGGGTTGAATACCCCCTCTGAGGCTTGCTGCGGAAAAAAGTTTCCAAAGCTTGCTTGGGGGTTTCATACCCGTGATTGGCTTATAGCTTGCTTTTTTCGTATGCTCTGATATAAAATCATACACCAATTTGCTTGTAAATTACCACCTTGCAGGTGGTAACTACCGGTAGCGAAAAGGTATTAAATCATTTTAAATGATTTTCAAAATGATTGTAAATTGTTAAAGGAAAGCACAAACTAAATTATGGATTATGAAGGATTTATAATAAGGCCGCCAAGTGAAGCCTACAGTTTACTTTTACAGGTNNTTATGAGAATGTGGAAAAAGTATTTTTGTGCGATGGCGATGCCCTGATCATACCGCAGCCACGTCTTGAAGAAATACTTAAATTAATTAATGATAACATACAGACTATAAAGCGAATTGGGACTTACGCTAATGCTAAAAGCATCCTAAGAAAAAGTGTTGATGAACTGAAGAAGTTAAGAGATTTAGGCTTGAAGATAATTTATTTAGGCGTGGAAACCGGCAATGTTGAATTACTGCAAAAGATTCATAAGGGCGTGACTTACGAACAAATGGTGGCGGCAGCGCGCCGTGTCAAAGAAGCCGGAATCATACTTTCTGTAACGGTTCTATTGGGATTGGGTGGCATTGAGAAAAGCATTGAGCATGCATTGGATACAGCAAAAATTTTGAGCGATATGGATCCGGACTATGTCGGGGCGCTTACTTTGATGTTTGTGCCGGAAACGGAGTTGTATGAGGATTATCTTGCCGGCCGTTTTGTTTTGCCGGATAAATTCGGTTTTATCCGCGAGCTTTATTTGATGATTGCCAATTCCAATTTTACCAATTGCTATTTCACTTCTAATCATGCTTCTAACTACTTACCGATAAAAGCGTATTTGCCCCGGGAAAAAGAAAAAATTTTAAAAATGATTAGTTCAGTCATCGAAGCAAAAGACCTAAGCCAGATCAGACCGGAGTATCTAAGAGGCTTATAATTAAGGGAGTATTGTTTTTGGATATCACGAAAATTATTTCCCAGCTTTTTTTCTGGCGTAACAATAAATATTTAAAAAAGAAGATTGACGCTATATTGGTTAAAGCGCAAAAAAACCGCCTTGTGGATTCATCTTCGCGGGAAATGATTGAAAACATTTTAGAATTTACTCATATTTTAGTTCGTGAAATAATGATTCCACGGACGGAAATTGTTGCTGTAAGTACGGAGGCGACGATTGATGAAATTATCAATGAAGTGATCGAGTCACGACATACGCGTATTCCCGTTTATCGCGGAACCATCGATAACATTATCGGCATTTTGAATGTCAAAGACATGCTTAAATTCTGGTCAAAGCAAATCACCAAAGAGGATTTATTGGCTTGTTTAAGTACGCCGTATTATATTCCCGAAACAAAAAATACCCATTTATTGTTTTATGAATTAAAAGAAAATAAAAAACATATAGCGATTGTTATTGATGAGTACGGCGGAACAGCCGGTTTGGTAACATTGGAAGATCTGCTCGAGGAAATTGTCGGCGAACTTCGTGATGAACATGAGGCTAATGCTGCCGGTGATGGAATTTCTCAATTACCGGATGGATCAATAATATTCGATGGTCGAATGGAAATTGAAAATATTGAAGAGTATTTAAATGTCAGCTTAAAAAAAGGCAGATATGAGACACTCAGCGGCCTGATATTAAACTCGACTAAAAGAATTCCCTTGTCCGGAGAAAAATTTCAAATAGAAGGCTTGGAAATTACCATCGAAAATGCCGATGAGCGCAGTATTAAAAAGGTAAAAATTAAGAAAATCAAAACAAATGGTCTAAATGAAGAATAAATCCAGAACTAAAAATGATCTCCAATCAAACGCCGGCAGGGAATTAACGAGGGATGCTGTCTTTTTAGCTGTTTTAAGCGGCCTGTTATTGTTTTTATCTTTTCCCAAGTATGGCTCCGGCTGGCTTGCCTGGATCGCTTTAGTTCCTCTTTTTTTCGCTTTGCGGAAGGCTGCTTCAATTACACAGGGATTAATTTTAGGTTTTATCACGGGAATTGTCAGCTATATCGGAATAATTTACTGGATTGCATTTGTAATTATAAATTATGGCTATTTGCCCTTATACTTGGGTATTATTTTGATGTTGCTCCTGTCTTGCTATTTAAGCACTTACATTGCTTTGTTTGCCGGCGGCATTGTATATTTCCGGGGTAAAATTGCCCTTTATTTAGCGGCGCCGGTTTTGTGGGTTTGTCTGGAGTATTGTAAATCATGTCTCTTGACAGGATTCCCTTGGGAAAATCTTGGTTATTCTCAGTATCTTAACTTTTATCTTATTCAATTCGCCGATATTCTGGGCGTCTTTGGTTTGTCTTTTTTAATTGTTATAGTTAATGCAACTATATTTGAAGTTATCAATAAAAGATCCAGAAGAGAGTATGCTTTAGCTGTTGTCGTTTTTCTGATTTTAGCCGGCGTTTATATTTATGGTATTTGCCGATTGGATCAAGTTAATAAAGTGATGCAAAATGCGCAAGGAATGGAAGTTTCGTTAATACAGGGCAACATTGATCAGTCCATAAAATGGAACGAAAGTTACCAGAGAGAAACATTAAATATCTATGAGCGACTTTCCGTGAAAAATGCACCGGAAAAAGGGAGTTTAATTATCTGGCCGGAAACGGCTGCTCCATTTATTTTTCAGAATATAAATAATTTGCATGATCAGGTTGTAAATTTATCTCTAAAAACGAAAAGCTGGTTAATATTCGGCTCTGTAAGTTATTTGCCCCAAAAAGGCGGTGATGATTATTTCAATAGCGCATATCTATTGTCACCTTCCGGTGAAATTAAAGGCAAGTATGATAAAGTTCATCTCGTTCCTTATGGAGAATATGTTCCGTTAAGAAATGTTTTCCCCTTTATTAAGAAACTTACTGCCGGAATAGGTGATTTTGGCACAGGAGCGGGATATTATCCTTTGTCTTTGGGTGATAAGAAAATCGGGATTTTAATTTGTTACGAAGCTATCTTGCCTTTTGCCGCGAGAATGTATAAAAAAAGGTCTGCCGAGTTATTGGTGAGTATTACCAACGATGCCTGGTTTGGCACTACCTCAGCGCCTTTTCAGCACTTTTCCATGGCAATTTTTAGAGCCGTGGAAACTCGGCTTTATCTGGTGAGAGCTGCCAATACCGGTATTTCCGGNNTTTGTTTTGTGTTAATCATCTTTTATTTTTTTTGGAGTTTAAAAGGGAGGGTAAAAAATGCCAACGGAAAATATCAATATACAAGAAACAGTAAATGATTTGAAAAAACGAATAAAGTACATAGGGGAATGTCTTTGACGTCCCGGAAATGAAACTAAAAATAAAGGATTTAGAGGGATTATCTTTAAAGCAAGACTTTTGGAGTGATCAGGATAAAGCTCGTGAAGTTCTGCAAAAAAAGACGAAGCTTACAGAGGCATCGGATAAGTGGGAAAGGTTTAATAACGAAATAAACGATATTGAAAATCTGGGAAGCATCGCGCTACAGGAAAAGGATGAACAAGTCCTGCAAGACCTGGCTCAAGAATTAGAGAAATTGAATTCTGACGTTGGTCAGGAAGAACTTAAAATGATGCTTAACAACGAACAAGATTCGTTGAACGCCATCATTTCTATTCATGCCGGAGCAGGTGGAACAGAAGCGCAGGACTGGGCGGAAATGTTGTTGCGCATGTACCTGCGCTGGACGGAAAAAAAAGGGTTTGTTTCGAAAATAATCGATAGTCTTCCTGGAGATGAAGCCGGTATTAAAAGCGTATCCTTTACTGTAGAGGGCGAATATGCCTATGGTTATGCTAAAGCGGAAATCGGCATCCACCGGTTAGTTCGTATTTCGCCTTTTGATGCCAGTGCGCGTCGTCATACATCATTTGCATCTGTTTTTGTTTATCCGGAAGTCAATGACGAAATAAAAATTGAAATTAACGAAGACGATTTGCGCATCGATACTTTTCGCGCCGGCGGAAAAGGTGGTCAACATGTAAATAAAACAGATTCGGCTGTAAGGATTACCCACTTGCCTTCAGGTATAGTTGTGCAATGTCAAAACGAACGTTCCCAGCATCAAAATAAAGCAATGGCTATGAAGTATTTAAAGTCAAGGCTTTATGAGAAGGAACTGGAATTAAAGAATGAAAAGATTAATGAAGAAAATAAATTGAAGAAGGATATTGCCTGGGGAAGCCAGATACGCTCTTACATTTTACATCCGTATAAAATGGTTAAAGATCACCGGACGAATCTGGAAAATAACAATGCCAATAAAGTCCTGGATGGTGATATTGATGATTTCATTCAGGCGTATCTCATGAATGTGACAAAGCGTTCTTAACTCACCGTTTTCATGGACGGTTAGTGGACAAGTTAATTTATAGCATGATTGTCTGAGAAAACTGGTGATCAATTAATTTTGGGAAAAAATAAAAACTATGCTATAGAAAAAATTAAATAGATGTTTATATGCGACGATGAAACCAGATATTTCTGGGGCGCATGTTTTGAAAAAAACTAAGGAGTTGTTTCAGTGATGAGAATCAAAATCGATTTTGTTGCCTATACTATCGTGTTTTGTTTAATTTTTGCTCTTCCTTTATTTAGTTGTGCTCAAAATATAGCAGATCAAAAACCTGTGGCTATTGCCAGCGCTGAGGTTACAAAACAAACAATAAAAGATGAAGATCCCCTCATAAAAGAAGATGATGAAACTGATGCCCCCAAAAAAGAAAATAAATTTTTCAATTTTAATTCAGATAGTAGTCCGGAACGAAAAAATCAAGCCAGCGAAGACAAACAGGATATGATGGAAAAAGCATTGGATTTGCTGGAGGTTGCCGACAAGCTCTGGGAGAAGGGTGATGTAGAAAACACATTAAATACGCTAGACGAAGCTTATGCGTTGCTCCTTGCTGCTAATGGCGACGTGGCGATTGCTCAGGAAAAAGATGATTTGCGTCTTTTAATTTCCAAGCGCATTTTGGCTGTTTATTCTTCAAAGAAGACCGTTCTTAACGGTAAGAATAGTGAAATACCATTAATTATGAATGCTGATGTTGAAAAGGAAATCAGCTCTTTTCAAGGTATTGAACGTGATAACTTTATTGCTGCTTATCAGCGTTCCGGCATGTACCGCCCCACTATAGTAAGGGCATTGAAGAAAGCAGGAATTCCGGAAGAGTTTTTCTGGCTTCCGCTGGTGGAAAGCTTCTTCAAAATTAACGCTTATTCCCGCGCCCGTGCGCTCGGTTTGTGGCAATTTATTCCGTCAACCGGCTATAAATTCGGTCTCAGTCGCGATGAATGGATTGATGAGCGCATGGATGTGCAAAAATCCACTCAGGCGGCAATTGCTTATTTAAAAGAATTGCACAACATGTTTGGTGACTGGCTTACTGTTTTGGCTGCTTATAATTGTGGAGAAGGAAGGGTGCTCAGGGTTATATCCAGACAGAACATCAATTACCTTGACGGTTTTTGGGACCTCTATAGACAATTGCCTCATGAGACAGCTCGTTATGTTCCCCGGTTGCTTGCCACATTGCATATAGTCAAGAACCCGCAAAAGTATGGATTTGATTTGAACACTATAGAAAAACCAATTAACTTTGAGACAGTCAAAGTCAATAAAATAATGAAACTTAAAGATATTGCGGAAAAAATCGAAATATCTGAAGAAGTACTGAACTTACTTAATCCGGAATTGAGATATAAGATGACACCCGGTCAGGAATATGATTTAAAACTACCTAAAGAATCTATAGAAAAGTTCAATTTGGTTGCCAATGAAATTCCCCAAAGTGAGAAGCCGCGAATTATTTCTGTCCGGACGGTATTTATAAAACACTGGGTGAGAAAAGGTGAAACGATTGCTTCCATTGCCAATAAATATAATGTTCCTGCTTCAATGATAATATCCTATAACAAATTAAGTTCTAAAAAGGCTTTAGTTCAAGGGAGAAAGCTGAAAATTCCTATAACAAGAGAAAAGCATTATGCGGCGAGCGGCAGTTCAAGACAAAAAAATGACAAGATAAAAAGTGCATCTTCAGGGCGATATAAGGTCAAAAAAGGAGAGACTATTTTAATGATTGCTCGCCGTTTTGCAATTCCATCCACTCGAATAAAAGAAATAAACAACTTAAAAACGGATAGAATTCGTACAGGCCAAATATTGAAACTTCCGCAAAGAAAAACCAACGCAAATTCAGAAGAAGAAAATGATAACGATAAGAATGTAAAAAAGTTAGTTCAAAAGTCCAAAATAGATAAGCCAATATTATCGGCAACTGATGTGGATAAATTGGGAACGAACAAATATATTGTTACGAAACATGATAGTTTGCACAGCATTGCAAAAAAAAATAATATGAATATAGCTAAGCTCATGGAATTAAATAAGATATCCGTCGATGAAAAACTGGTTCCCGGTCAGATATTGATTGTTAAATAGATAAAAGAGAGTCACAACTAATTTTTTCATACCCCACAAATTAGGTAAATTTATTTACTTGACAATAAAAATATAAGTTTGATATATTACCTCACTCGCTTGGATCCGAAAGGACTGGGACGGAAGGAAAATTTAAAGAATATTACAAAGCCTTTCGTCTTACGACGGAAGGCTTTTTTTGTACAAAAATGAAAATTATTAAATCAGTAAAAAAAATGCAATCTTATTCAGAAAGCCTCAGGCTGCAAGGAAAACGAATAGCATTTGTTCCCACGATGGGATATTTTCACGAAGGTCATCTCGCGCTTATGAAGGAAGCGAAAAAGATGGCCGATTGCGTTGTTGTCAGCATTTATGTAAATCCGACACAATTCGGACCCAAAGAAGATTTCTCCAAATACCCCCGTGATCTGTATCGTGATCTTAAAATGACTGAAAGCACCGGTGTGGATGTAATTTTCTATCCTCCGGACAAGGAAATGTATCCCGCCGGTTATCAGACTTATGTCGATGTGGAAAAAGTAACTAAAAATTTATGCGGAATGTCACGTCCCGGTCATTTCCGCGGCGTAACCACCATTTGTAATAAGTTGTTTAATATCGTTAAACCGCACGTTGCCGTTTTCGGTAAAAAAGATTTTCAACAATTTGTATCCATAAAACGAATGGTGGATGATCTCAACATGGATCTTCAAATAACAGGCTTACCCACGGTGCGCGAGGCTGACGGGTTGGCGATGAGTTCACGTAATAAATATCTCCAAAAAAATGAAAGACCCTCCGCCCTGACTTTATTCAGATCTCTGAAATTAGCTCAGAAACTTTATTCCGGCGGAGAAAAAAAATCATCAGTAATTATAAGTAAAGTGAAAAAATTAATTAAAAAAGCCGATTGTACTGATATTGATTATGTTAAAATATGCGGAACCAACACACTTAACGATGTTAAAGAGATTAAGAGTCAATCAATTATAGTGTTGGCTGTAAAAGTTGGCAAAACACGACTTATTGATAATCACGTTTTTGGCGAAGAGCTAAAAGTATAATATTTATCCTTAAAGGAGAATTTAATTACTATGCAAAGATTTATGTTAAAATCAAAAATCCATCGCGCTACTGTAACAGATGCCGATTTGCATTATGAAGGCAGTATTTCCATTGATGAAAAGCTCATGGAAGAATCATCGATAGTGCCTTATGAAAAAGTTGCGATATACGATGTCGACAATGGCGAGAGATTTTCTACTTACGCCATTAAAGGAAAGCGCAACTCCGGAACGATTTGTCTCAATGGCGCTGCAGCCCGCAAAGTGGCTAAAGGAGATTTAATTATCATTGCCAGTTATGTGCTTGTCGAAGATAAAGAAACAAAGAAATGGACGCCAAAATGTGTATTTGTCGATAGTAAAAATAAAATAAAAAAAGTATACTAAATAATTAAGTATTATATGATTAATTATCCGGAGAAATACGAGAGTATTTATCCGTCTTTTTCATTTTTTAAAATCAATCTTACAGCAGGAATAAAAATGTTAGACTCATGACGACATATGTGTTAACTACGCAATCCGTATTTCGATATAAGATTATATAAAATAAGTATAAGGAGATTCAAGCATGCAAATTACTTCCGAAAGTGTAAAGGTGGGACATCCTGATATAGTTTCCGATTCCATTGCCGCAAACATTATTGCGGAAATATTAAACGAAGAGCATAAAATACGTATGGATATACACTGCATGCCGCACTGCGGTATTGAAATATTTCTGGGCAAAGGTCTTTGTGTGATCGGCGGTGAAATTTCTACGCGGGTTTATATTGATATTGAAAAAGTTGCGCGTAAGACAGTTTTGAATATTGGTTACAATGATTCTGCCCTGGGCCTTAACGGAAATTCAATGGGCATACTCAATGCAATTATTCCGCAGTCTCCTGATATTAACATTGGAAGCAGAGCTGATTTAGGAAAACACAAGGAAATTGGAGCGGGAGATCAGGGAATTATTTATGGATTCGCTTGTGATGAAACTCCGGAATTGCTGCCATTGCCTTACGTTTTAGTAAACAGAATGATGCGCGCGTTTGAAAACTGCGGCAATCCTGTTTTTGCGCCGGATGGAAAAGGGCAGGTAACAGTGGACTACGACAGCAAATGGCGGCCCAGAAGAGTGGCGACAGTGCTCATGTCCAACGCAATTGACTACAGAAACGTTTCTGCTAAATCCCGTTCTTCAGTTGAAAAACAGGCACGTCAAATCGCCCTCAATTGCCTGGGCGACTGGACTGACGATAAAACAAAATTTCTTTTTAATCCCACTGGCGAATGGCAGGCAATCAATTCATGTTCGGCTGCGGATTCGGGCGTTACAGGACGGAAGCTGGTTGTTCAGCTCTATGGTGGTTATCCTGGCGCACAACTGGGCGGAGGCGCGATAGTCAATAAAACACCGGAGAAAGTTGACTGCTCGGCGGCTTTCGGCTCACGATATGTGGCAAAAAATATTGTTGCCGCGGGACTGGCGACAAAGTGTTCCGTGCAGCTTGCCTATGCTATTGGTATTGCCCAGCCGATTTCCGTTTACATCAATACATTTGGTACGGGAAAAGTTTCTGATGAAAAAATCGCTTCGGTTATAAACAAAAAATTTGATTTAACTCCCGAAGGGATGATTAAAAAATTTGATCTGCTCAATGGTGAACGATTCAGAAAATTACCCAAGACATTCTTTTTGGATATTAGTTATCCCTGGGAAAAAACAGATAAGATTAAAGAACTCAAAAAGGCGTTGGCAATTAAAAAATAAATGTTTGTTTTTGCCGACAGATATCAAACCGCATGGTGTAGTTATATTGATCTTAAGAAATTGGCAACTGAACTTGGAGGGAAAATGGCTTTTCTGGAAATTAATCGGGCTTTAAAATATAAAGTATCGGATATTTCGCTGGCATCATGGGGGCGAAAGGAAATACAACTGGCGGAAAACGAAATGCCCGGTCTAATGGCTTTGCGTAAAAAATACGCACAAAAGAAGCCGCTTGCGGGATTAAAGATAATGGGCAGTCTGCATATGACTATTCAGACTGCAATGCTTATCGAAACACTCAAGGAATTAGGAGCTGATCTCCGTTGGGCATCCTGCAATATTTTTTCCACGCAGGATCATGCGGCGGCGGCGATAGCAAAAAAAGGTTCGGCGGCGGTTTTTGCGTGGAAGGGAGAAACACTCGAAGAATACTGGTGGTGCACTGAACAAGCCCTGACCTGGCCGGATGGTTCCGGGCCGGATTTAATCGTGGATGACGGCGGAGATGCGACGTTATTTATTCATCACGGAGTCAAAATTGAAATGAATCCTAAACTGCTTAAGGAAAAAACTGACAATAAAGAATTTAAAATTATCCTTTCACGATTAGAGAAATCCTGGAGAAGCAATCCGCAGCGCTGGCAGAAAATTGCCGCTAAAATTCGGGGAGTTTCCGAAGAAACGACAACCGGTGTGCATCGCCTTTACCAGATGCAGGCGGCAGGCGAGCTTTTATTCCCGGCAATAAACGTTAACGATTCAGTTACCAAATCAAAATTCGATAATCTTTATGGCTGTCGCGAATCTCTTGTGGACGGTATTAAAAGAGCAACGGATGTTATGGTTGCCGGCAAGGTTGTCGTTGTTTGCGGTTACGGAGATGTCGGTAAAGGCAGCGCTCAATCCATGAGGGGTTTTGGCGCTCGGGTCATTATTACGGAAATCGATCCTATCTGTGCACTGCAGGCCGCGATGGAAGGATATGAAGTTAAAACTCTGGAAGAAGTGGCGCCCACCGGTGATATTTTTGTTACCGCTACCGGCTGTTGCGATGTCATTACGGGCAGGCATATGGAAATGATGAAAGATGAAGCTATTGTTTGCAATATCGGCCATTTTGACAGTGAAATAGACATGCACTACTTGGAAACAAATAAGGTTTGTAAAAAAGAAAATATCAAGCCGCAAGTGGATAAATGGAAGCTCAAGTCCGGGCGCTCCATAATAATATTAGCGGAAGGCCGTCTGGTTAATTTGGGTTGTGCCACCGGTCATCCCAGTTTTGTTATGAGCAACAGCTTTACCAATCAATGTCTGGCGCAAATTGAATTAGCCACGAAAAAATATAAAGTCGGAGTTTTCACTTTGCCCAAGAAATTGGATGAAGAAGTTGCCCGTCTGCATTTGGATAGATTGAATGCGAAGCTGACCAAACTTACAAAGAAACAAGCAGATTATCTGGGCCTGTCTGTGGAAGGTCCTTTTAAGCCGGAATATTACAGATACTAAAACCAAGTCTAAAGCTTATGTGCGCACTCTATAGAACAGTACTGCGGCAGCGGCGCTGAATAATATATTTGCCGCCCAGGCAGCAAGGAATACCGGAATTCTTCCCGAAAGCCCTAATGACATGCTCAACGCATGGACACAAAAATATGAAAATCCGATAAAAATACCTATTCCCACGCTTTGCATAATGCCGCCGCTTCGCTCCGAGCGTAAAGAAAATGATACGCCGATAAAAATCATTATTATGATTACAAAGGGAAAAGCAATCTTGCCTTGTAAATAAACAAGGTATCTGGTGACATCGTATCCTTCCGCCTGTATTTTATTAACATATTTTCTGAGTTCGAAGTAACCCATTTTTTCCGCATCTTTTTGCATCACTTTAAAATCGCTGGGTTTTTCCGGGATATTGATTATTTTTTCTTTAGACCATTCCAAGACGGGAACATTATTATTGTCAAAATGAGTGGTGAGTAAATCATAAAAAACCCAGTTATTGCCTTTCCATTCAGCGCTCTTTGCGTCAACGCGCATTTTTAAAGTAAAATCATTATTCAAGTAGTTTATGGTAATGCCTCGCAGCGTATCCTTGTTTACGTCAAACATTTTAAAATTATAGATGGCGTCATTACCGCGATACCAAAGTTCGTTTTGTTTAAAATATCCAAGAGTCTGTTGTTTTTGAATATCAACCTTTTCAATATGTTCAGTTCTTTGTATTGAAGCTGGTGTGATCAACTCAGTAAAATAAAACAAAACCAAAGCCATAAAAGCGGCAAAAATCAAGGCCGGGAAGGTAATGCGATAAAGACTGATACCGTTAGCTTTCATTGCGGTAATCTCACTGAATTTGGAAAGCGATCCGTAAGCCATTAAGGTGGCCAAAAGTACAGCAGGGGGAATAATAAGAGAAATTATCATGGGAATTGAATACAGGAAAAATGATGCTATTTGCAGAATAGAAGCGTTATTGCTGAGAAACATTCTTATTTTGTTGAAAAAGTCGATAATCAGATAAAGAGCTATAAACGTTATGCAGATAACAATTAAAAATCTCAAAAACTCTTTAAGAATGTATTTATCTAAAATTCTCAACGTCTAAACCTCAATTTTTCCAGTTTTACGCATCAAAAAAATATTTGCCGTCTGCCAGAAAGAAATTTCTCTATATGCCATGTAAAAGAGATAAACTCCCAGGAAAGCGAAGAGAAAATTTGGTGTCCAAACACCAACTTCAGGAGAAAGATGTCCGGTTTCCACCAGGGCTTCGCCGCCTATACGTAATAAGTAATACAAGGAAACAACAATAATACCAACGGCAAAGCTCCGCGATTTTACAGCGCGATGACTTTTTATTCCGAGGGGCAAGGCCAGCAAGCCGAAAAATATGCAGGAAAGGGGAATAGAAAATTTCTTATGTACTTCAATTGCCAGTTCGCGAATAGCTGCTTCATCCATGCCGGGTTTTTTCATTTTTTCCAAAAGCTCGGTCATAGTCATTTCCGTGCTGGA